>SEDW01000003.1 GCA_004193325.1 Pseudomonadota bacterium
AATGATCTCTAAGTATTTGTTCTTTTTGCTGAAATGAATACTGCTTCTTCGACTTTACTGCGGTTGCCATGACACTTTCCTTCTAGGTTAGTGTCAACTCGAAATGGGGGTTATGCTCACATTATAGGTGTAGCCTCGATGTCTGTCTCTCTAATTCGAAAGACATGCTTTGCATAAGATATCCTGCCCATCAATTCCCAGTTTGCTGTTCGAATTGATTACCTTTTGCACTAATTGGATTCATCTGTAGTGCATATTCGGTTTTCTCTCGCTCAAGGTGCGGACTCTAGCTAAACGGCGAGACAGGAAAACGCTGACTGCATATGACTACGCATATGTACCGACCGGATTTTCGTAAATTTCGGTATTATTTAGAAGCCTATAAGAGATTTAAGAATTTAGTAGAAAGTGAGTTTCCTGCTCGACGACTCTTGCTGAGCTTGGTTTTGATTAGAAGAATCATACAATATTTGTGTAATCTCATGTATTATTCTTACTAAAGAAAAAAAACTAGTAGAATTTAGGAATCGATTAAAGTGGAAGGACGCTTATGAGTGAAAAAATTTTTCAGTTAGCCTATTTTAGTTATGCGAATAAGATTCTTGCTGAGGACGAATTGTTTGCGCTTATAGATTCGGCACAAGTGAACAATAAAAAAAAGAGTCTTACGGGGATGCTCGTTTACAATTCAGGCTATTTTTTACAACTTCTTGAAGGTCCTGAAGACGTTGTGAAGGCCCTCATGGATAAAATAGTTCTCGATACGCGCCACAATAATGTTAGGAAGATTTTCGATAATTCGACCGACAAAAGAATATTTGGTAACTGGTATATGGCCTACAAAAATTTAGACTTTTTAAATCATCTCTTAAGGCAAAGAGTAGAAAATCTTATCTCTCAGCTTGCTAAATCTAATCAACTTCAGTCTAAAGAAGATTTTTTGCAGGTACTTCAGCTCATGCGATCTGAATTCTAAAGGTGTAAATCGTTTTAGCGGTAGACCAAGACAAACGACCGATCATTTGATTGCGTCGAATGAACTTTTTTTAGAGGTGAAGCAACCTTGCCAATGCGTCAAAAGCCTTTATCGCAATCACGAACTTCCATAGAATTATAGCTTCTTTCGAAGACTTTTCTGGAACTCTAAGATTGCCGATCCCCATGAAGTAAGATTTAGATTTTTGTGACGAATTATAATACTGTGTCGATAGGTCACAGGCAATTGGCAGCACTAGCGAATCCTATGGTCAGCGCAATAGATCACTGATCAGCGTGCGAAGTTTTGTTGAAAAAGGCATTCTCTAAAGTGAACGTCTTATAAGTTGAGTCCATGCTCCCACTCAGCTCAGGAAAGTGTTTCTTCATAGTGCTCGCCCATGAACATTATGTTCTTGGACCAGCATCGATAGCCGAGTGGCCGTCATCGCTTTGGAGCAGGAGCCAAGATGAAACTCGTCACTCGTATCGAGGTTGGTTGACACGGCGCCCTTCTTTATTCCACTCACTTAGAACTTCTAATTATTGCCGATCGAAAAAGCCGCATCGATCCCAGGAAGCGTGTTTGTCGATCGAACTGAATCGATAGAGGTTTGATTGATGTGTCTGCTGGAGTTAACCGGATCGAAATTGAATTAACCTCCGCCTTCTTACACTATGGCCCGTGAATAGTAAGGGTATTAGAAATACTCCGGAACAAGATTTTTCTCGTATTAATTCTTCCCAAGGCGTTGTCTTGATGTCACGTATTAGACAGCTTTTCGTGCGACGATATTTCTTCCGTTATAAAATAGTACACAGAGCCTTCACACGATTTCCCCACCCGACCGCTTTATTTTCCCCACCCCATCCTTTGCTTGCTAATATTCAACTTCCGAATAGTCTTCGATATCTTGCGGGAGTGGAAATCTCTCAGGTTTGGAAAATTAACTATTTTAGTTGTCGACAGCTTGGTGCAATTGATCAGCAGGCTAACTCTTAATGCACTGGGTTAATTCACTCAAAAGTAGTGGCAATACCTTGTCTTATCTTACCCAAGGAGATGGAGTTTCCCAGGTTTCGTAGAGCCTTTTCTTAAGCTGCTACCGTCTGGTTTGTCAAGTTTTCGTAATCGACGGGACTCATATTCCCAGCTGAAGAATGTCGGCGCTGCCGATTATAGAAGCAGTCAATCCACTCAATGACAGCCTGTTTTACCTGGGATTTGCTTACCCACGATTGACGATCTATTAGCTCGCGTTTGAGGGTTGCAAAGAACGACTCGGCTGCGCTGTTGTCCCAGCAGTCTCCCTTACGGCTCATGCTCTGAACGATATGAAACGCCTCCAATACTTTTCGGAATTCGTCACTTGCGTACTGTATGCCTTGATCCGAATGAACGATCATTCCATCGATAACAGATCGTCGTCTTAAACCCATTTTGAGCGCATCATTCACCATTGAGGCCTCCATCGAATCCTCAATTGAATAACCTACAACCTTTCGTGAAAAAACATCGAGAAACACACAAAGATACATCCAGCCTTGATAGGCCCTAATATAGGTTATATCGGTCACCCAGAGACGATTCGGGGTGCAGCCTAACTCATTAAATCGGCGTTCAACGATATTGGGAGACCGGCTATGGTTATGTTTGGACATAGTGGTCGCTTTGAAACGTTTCGGCACACTTGCTCTAATGCCTGATTCTTTCATTAGTCTTGCCACACGGTGTTTCCCAGCAGCAATCCCTTGAGAGGCCAGCTCTAGCTTGATCCTAGGGCTTCCATAAGTCTTACGGCTTCGCTCAAACTCAGATTTGATGTGAACCGACAAAATTCGGTTTTCCTTCGCCCTAGGCGATTCTGGGCGTTTTAACCATGCATGGTAGCCAGACTCTGAGACCTCTAGAATTTTGCAAAGCCGCTTGATAGGATATTTGGTCTTCTCCGCGTCGATGAAGGCGAACCTTACATCTGCTCCTTCGCGAAAAAGACCGTCGCCTTTCGCAAGATTTCGCGCTCCATTCGCAGTTGTTTTACTTCGCGGCGAAGCGCAGAAAGCTCTTCTTTCTCGACGGAAGTCAAAATATTGGATTTGCCGACACCGCTGTCTGCATCGGACTGCTTGATCCAGTTTCGTAAAACTCCGTCAGCGACCCCTAAGTCTTTGGCTACCTGTGCGATAGATTGACCAGGGTCTCTACTAATGCGGACCGCTTCTGCTTTGAATTCAGCCGTGAACTTCCGGCGATTACCGGCTGATTTACTTAATGATTTAGACTTCACTTCTAAGCTCCATTTGTTTCCGAGGACATCTTATCAGATGGCTCTACGAAACAGGGGGAACTTCAAGACTCAGAACGCGAAGAAGGTTTTGCTGAGAATAAATTTAAATTACCGCGCGAATTCTACCCAATTAGGGACTTAATTTTTGAGTGCAAGTTGATAATTTACCACTGGTAAAAGTTTAAATAATTTCAATTAGATCGCGATATTGTACCTTTATTTCGGAAGAGCTTTAGAGGCCGATTCGATTATCCGACTAGTATAGTGTCTAAAAAAATTCTAGGAAAAGATGTCATTATGAAAACGTCGATCTTATTACTTGTGATGTGGTTTGCCCCTGTAGGTTGCTCCCGTCTTAGTGGGCCCGATGTCGGAGGCATGATGAAACGCACAGGTGTCGAGCGGGTTTCGTCGTTAACACCATTGGTAGAAGAATCAGGCGATCGAGTTTCAGCATTGATTGCTCCATCCAATTCAGAGACTTTTGCGCTTGTCGCTCCCGAAGGTAGTTCCGTCGTCGGATCAACGATTAAAATATCACCCGGTACATTCAATCAGACTACGAGACTCTTACTAGAGGCCGGCCTAAATCTATCCGAGACTTCGATTGCGACGGATATTGGTTTACCACTAGATGCAGTGGTTCAGTCGGCTGGGATGGGGGTTGTAATACGTCCTTCGGAAGCTGTCTCTTTGAACCGCCCTCTCGAAATTACTATTCCATTGCCCGTCGGGCTGGGACTGAGCGGCAATAATTTTGCTGTGATTTCAAAAACAATTGATCCGTTAACCGGTCGGCTCCTCAACGCTATCACCCCTGTCGATGGCGCTGTTTCAAGCGTAAGATTCTCGATTGAAATGGGACGCAATGTCGTCGATTTTAAAGGCTACTTCGGCTCATACTGGATTGTCTCTTTAAGTCGTGCTCTTTCACCTTTGGAGATACCTGTTGCAAAAGTAACCGTGGAATCCATTGCAAACAAGAGCGGAACGTACGTGATCACCTCGGGCGGCATTGTGGATAACAAAGTGCTTCAATCAGCAAAATCGATTCCGGTGATAACTCTCCCGGCGCCCACATTGATCTTTCAGGCGAAAAATTCGAAGCTTGAGCTGCGTCTAGCTGAGACAAATGATTTGACGACTTGCACTGCGGACGTTTTTTCTTTACCGAGCGATGTTCGAGGAACAAGTTATTCTGTTGGTCATTCGTTCGAACTCATTCTTCCGATACCTTCCATAGGAGATCTTTCTTTCACCGGTCGGTTTCGCTGTATCGATAGCGCCAATCGAATGGTGGTTTCTCCTTGGTCAGAAACCATTCGCGTCAGAATTCCTGTTGATGTGGAAGTGATAGAAGATTTTACTCCCCCTTTAAACGTGTTCAAAACCACTTGGCAGACCGATCTGCCGGGAAGTAGCGCAGCCAATCAGATCGTCTTACCTTTAGTCGGGGGAGGGATCTACGATTTCAAAATTTCGTGGGGTGACGGAAGTCATGCGAAGGTCACCTCTTCCGCTGACCCTGATATCTTGCACTCTTATTCTTCACCTGGCACATATACCGTTCAAATATGGGGCACCGTTAACGGATGGTCGTTCGCTGGAGGTGGCGACAGCCGAAAACTTCAGGACATTGCGCAATGGGGTCCATTGAATATAGGTAATCAGGGCGCGGCTTTCAGTGGCTGTCAAAACCTTACTATTTCCGCGACCGACAAGCCTGACCTTAAGGGTGTGATTAATTTCGGCAATCTATTTGCTCAAACGAGATCATTAACAACTGTCCCCGGAATTCAAGACTGGAACGTGAGCGAAGTTGAAAGTTTCGAAAGCATGTTTTTTGAATCCGCATTCGATGGCGCTATAGGTTCTTGGGATATGAAAGCGGCTAAGAACTTATCGAGTATGTTCCGGGACAATGCGGTTTTCAATCAACCTATCGGGGATTGGAATCTCGCCTCGGCTGAGAATCTCATGGCAATGTTTCTAGGCGCGACAAAATTCGATCAACCGCTGAATACTTGGAATGTTTCGCACGTGACGAATGCTGCTGGGATATTTTTCGGCGCATCCGAATTTAACCAGTCTCTCGACGGTTGGGATGTTTCAAGTGTAAAAGACATGTCTTTCATGTTCTGCGATGCGACGAGATTCAACGGCACCATCGATTCATGGGATGTCTCGCGTGTAGAAGATATGTCTTATACCTTCACAGGCGCATTGGTTTTTGCCGGTTCGCTTAAAAATTGGGAGACAGGTCGAGTCAAATCCATGCAGGGGCTGTTCCAAACGGCTTTAGTCTTTAATGGCGAGATCGAAGACTGGGACGTAAGCTCAGTAGAAGATATGGGGCTTATGTTTGCGTACGCGGCTAACTTCGGCAGAGATATCGGATCGTGGAGTGTTTCAAACGTTAAGACCATGGACCATATGTTTGAAAGGGCGAATTCGTTCAATCGAGACTTAAGTAACTGGAATACCTCTAGTCTTACCAATGTTTCCAGTATGTTCGCTTTTAACTCTGCGTTCAATGGCTCGATCGCGGGATGGGATGTCTCTCATGTCACAGACTTCAGCAACTTATTCTTCTATGCGGGCGCCTTCAATTCGTCTCTAGCAACATGGAATGTTAGCGAAGGGCGAAATATGTACAATATGTTCATCAACGCCACTGCATTTAATCAGGACATTTCCGATTGGAATGTAAGCTCAGTGAGGTACATGAACAATTTTCTGTACGGGTCGGCTTTCAGCACCTCCCATTACGAGTCTCTCTTGACGAAGTGGTCGAGCTTACCTCTACAACACGGAGTCGATTTCTCTGTCGGCTCGGTGCAATACTCATCGGCTGCAGCTATCGCAGGACGGGACACACTTGTTTCTTCATTTGGATGGACTGTACATGATGGTGGCCAACTCTAAATTGTTTTAATAATAAAACTTTGTTTCAGCTTCAGTCTAATTTGCAAAATCCTTATAAATTTTACCGTAAAGCTATATCCAGGTTCATTATTTATCGAGCAGGGGGCCCGTGTTATAAAAACTACTGAATAAAAAATATTATTTTAAAGATCACGGGTTAAAACTCGGCTCCTTGCGCGTTGTTTAAGGTCGTTTGCTACTTTCAGCCGTGGTCTCGAGGTTAAGTGAAGTATAAAGTTGTGTCGGAGGATCTCTTTGTCGCTATCAGCCTTACAGCGAATAAAAATAATAAAAACGATCCCCTTAAATGATGGTGTCGAAAAGAAAATGGCTTTTCGATTCAGAAAGTATTTAAATTAAGTTGAGTGCTCGCAAAAACGAGACCCTTATTTGCCCAAGTTGCCCATCCCCAAAGGCATTCGTTAAACAGAACATGAGTCCGAAAATCGGATCGCAAGACCTAGATTCGATACAAATGTTCAGCCTGCAAAATCACTCTATCTGAGACAATTTTTAGCATCTAGTATACGTTTAAAAAACGTTGGATAAATCAACCGGCTTTCAAGGCCCTGTGCAGCGCCGTATTTAAACGTCGCTATAGCTTCTTGGTGGGATATCAAGCCACTTGGTATCTCTAGGCGAGTGGTAAGGTTTGGTCACCGCGCTACCTTTTATCTCGAGGCCTATGGGACCCCTTGGCCTAAGGCTATGGTTATACCGATCGACGAAATGGAAGCGCGCCGCGAATGGGCCGCCTAGTTAAGGTCGAAACCTCGATCTTAATGACGGACTCAATGCTGTGTTGACGATGGCGGTAGGCCCGCCGGTTTCGGTGTTCGGGCACTGATACCAAACCACTTGCCGGTGCTGCTACTAAGAGTGGTGGTGCTAAGCGGCAAGAAAAGGAACAGGTCTGCACTGTTTCAGGTGTGATCTAAGGAGCTGAGTTTAACCGAACCACTGTTTAGACGTCGAGAAGTCTCAATTGATGTCAAAATCAAGGCACTTCCAAGCCTTGAGATAAGCTCCAGAGTAACCCGATTACTGACTAGAGCGGCATCCGGCGTATAGGTGGCAGGAACTTAGATCGGGCGTTAACACGGAACTCGGGAACCAGTCGTTGCGATGCTAAGGGAGACCTTCAATCAGGTGAACCTGAGAGAATTAGAGTACCGAAGCGCAGCACTGGGGCGGATCGGCTCGTAGTAGCGATGAAGACTGGGAGACCTGTCGGAGCGAAGGGGCTGAATTATTTAGATATCAGGTTTAGGTCAACTGTCAATCAGGAGGAATGTATGGCTGAAATCAAACCATTTAGTATTTCCAAAGACGAAATTTAGAGGGCTTACAAGCGCGTAAAAGCTAATGACGGCGCAGCTGGGGTCGATCGACAATCTATCGAAGACTTTGAAGAAAAGTTAAAAGCTAATCTCCATAAAGTCTGGAATAGATTATCATCAGGAAGCTACTTTCCGCCCTCTGTTCGATCGGTAGAAATACCGAAGAAGGATGGCGGGAAAAGATTTTTAGGGATCCCTACTGTTGCTGATCGGATAGCACAGATGGCGGTTAAACAAAGACTCGAGCCAATCCTTGATCCTAAATTTCACGCAAGTTCTTACGGCTACCGCCCTAAGAAATCAGCGCTTGAAGCTATTGAAGCGACGAAGGTAAACTGTTGGAAACAGCCCTGGGTTGTAGATTTAGATATTAAGGGATTCTTCGATAATGTTGATCATGGACTGATGCCCAAAGCTGTAAGACATCACAATACATGCAAGTGGACATTGCTTTATATTGAACGCTGGCTAAAGGCGCCGATAGAAATAAATGGCGATTTGTTTCAGCGTGATAAAGGAACTCCTCAAGGTAGCGTAATCAGTCCATTGCTAGCTAATTTGTATTTACATCATGCATTCGATGATTGGATGAGAAGGTTTCATATGGAAGTATGCTTCGAGAGGTATGCGGATGACATTGTTATCCATTGTCGTTCTCTCAAACAGGCAGAATTTCTACTTGCAAGCGTTCAGCGTCGTCTCGGAGAATGTAAGCTCAGCCTGCATCCCGGTAAAACGAAAATCGTTTACTGTCCATCAGACAGTAGACGGTGGGGAGAAGGCTTTCCAACAAGCTTCAATTTTCTTGGGTTCACATTCATGAAGCGCACTGTCAGAGCAAAAGATGGTCGCCTATTTAATGGTGTTGTCCCGGGAATGAGTCATGAGGCAAGATGCAAAATTAGCGAGGCGATCAGAAGTTGGCGAATCGGCAAGAGATCGGATTGGTCGTTAGAGCAAATATCGGATTAGATTAACCCTGTACTGCGGGGGTGGGTAAACTACTATGGAGCTCATTACAAGCATGCCTTCAACTCAATTCGGAAGCAGTTCCATCTGATTCTTGTCAGGTGGGCTACGAGGAAATTCAAACATCTCAAAAATCGTCGCGATAAAGCGAGCGGGTACATCTACTCGTTAGTGCAGCGCGATCCCAAATTGTTTTATTTTTGAGAAGCCTTTTATGAGAGCAATGGCAAATAATGGGAGTCGTATGAGCTGAGAGGTTGGGGTACGGTTCTGAGAGGGGCTCGGGGGCAGTTCCCCGGGTCTACTCACCAGCTTTGAACGTAAAAAATGTAAGCCTTCGACGATGATGATAATCGTAGAACAATGTACTAGGAAAATTCTCAGCTTGAGGGTGGGATCATTGCGGCAAAAGGAAAACTTGCAGAAATCTCCCGAACAAATATGGGCGCCCACTTTGTCAGAAAGAGGCTTGACTTAGAGCAATTTTAAAAGAGGTTAATTTCTGCTTTATGGCTAACGGAATCATTATGATTTTCCTCTCAAGCACGGGAGAAGGAAAAGTAAGGTAGCACGTCGCCAGGACCGTATCGACTCTTACGCACTACGTAAGTCTCCCCTAATTTCGCGACTTACTTGTCTACTCAAGTGCCATCCTCATACCCTCAGTGCGATTTTTTAAGCGCTGGTAAATTAAAACTAATCTTATAAGTAATTTCACGCATAAAGATTTCTTCCTATTCATCGATAAGAAGGAAGCGGAGGAGAGCTAACATGAGGCTTCCAAGAAATTTTTCATACTTTAAAAAAGGTATGCGTTTCATTCGAATTGCCGATGAAATAATTTTTGAGATAGTTTTACTCGAGAGGGGGATGATTAGGCTGATAAGCTTGGAAACTACGCCGACAAACTTCGAATCCACCGCCCTTCTCGAAGGATTCGCCATAATCTATATTCGATGCATTTGTTGCGATATTGAAGTGGATTTTAATGTAACTTCACCTATATATGACAGGGTGCTGCGTTTTAAAGGCAGGATCTGTTCGCAATGTAAAAAGAACTGCACTTGTAAAGACAGCTGCAAAAAAGGATCTATAAAAATAATAAGGTAGGGCGCATTCGATAAATATCATATTAAGAAGCCCTGCTGGGGCGCTCGTTAATACGAAAATGACTTTGCGCGACTTTCATTCACCGGTAGAAGTCGAGCTTTCATTAAAAATATAACCCGTAGAAAATTTGCAAGCATACTTAAAATATGGAACACAGCGTTAGGATCATTCTCTTTGAGTTAGATTGAGATGGGTTATACTCAGATCAATTGAATGTTCGTCACACGGAGCATCACGACTGCATATGCAATGGAGGAAGGACGAGGCACAGAGGGGGAAATTTAGAAGGAGATCCAAGCATATATTGAATATAATATTAGCAGCACGTTTTATATTGAATTATACAAACTAATTCTTTCCTGGATTTTCAGATTCCATTTAACCTTAGATAAAATTTGCACCTCCATCGTAAGAACGTGAGTTATCGCAAAGCATTAAATCCAAGGCTCTATCGCGAAAAGATTTTAAGTTGAAAGGCTTATTTATAACGTGTGCAGAACCGTATCCTAATCGAAGATCGGACTCATAAAATTTTCGATTATCGGAAGTTGAGAGAATTACGGATTGAATTCCATGCTGTTCCCTACACCACTGAATGAGCTCGAGGCCATTCATGCCAGGCATATTTAAATCCGTAATCATTAAATCTACATGGGTTTCGGAAAGGATCTGTGTTGCCTCAAGAGCGCTCTCAGCTAATAGTATCGCAAAATCGAAGTCGCGAAATACTCTTTTAGTGATAAGCAAATAGTCGGCGCTATCGTCCACGATCAGTATTTTTTTTCTCATAGGTCCGCCATCAATTTTTATACGTCATACATCCATTTATCCATTTCACCAGTGACGAAAAATATGCGAAAGTTTTGTCTACCCCAAAAAATGTCTTTTATGAAATCATATGCAAAGTTTTAACTAATTAATATTATTATCTAAAATTAGATAAAGAATTTATTTTATACAACTTTAATATTTGTTTGCGAAATCTATGTTTGTTTCATTAAGACCGTGGCACCGTAATTTAGTTGGTCCGATACCGAATTTTTGCTAGATCAATAAGCTTTTATTCGACCCATTTTATAGATTGTGTATCGATTGAGTGCTTCAACCGAAAATCTGATTTAAATTCTATTTGATGTTCGGCCATTTTTAATACTTAAATGTAAGTTGATTTCGAAGATGAAGTCGTCGATTATATGATTTTTTTTGCAAAACCCCTCGTGGCACTTTTCCAAGTAAAACCTGTAAGAATCTCAAATTCAATGATCGATGTGCTCTTTGAGAGATCAACGACGAATTTGTAAGAAGGTGTGGAGGATGGGAAGTTCGGGTCTTATTTCTAAAAAAGTGATACTGATTACAAGTTTTTCGTCGTTCGAAAGTGAAGTTGAGTTTGAAATTTACGCAGCTGGTTGGGACGTCCTGTCCATCAGTCCTAAGCGAGTAATTGATGAAACTTATCATTTTCTCCCGGATGTTGTTCTTTTGGATCTCGATCCGCACGAACACGAAACTGTCCACATCTTGAACTCGCTGCGAGCTAGCTACACGGTACCTATAATAGTTTTATCCCCTTCTCATGATGAAAATACTGTCGTTGAAAGTTTACGTGCAGGCGCGTTTGACTACATTAGAAAACCTTACTATCGAGAGGAAATGTTGCTTCGTTTGCAGAAATCAATATCCTATTCTCGCACTGGACATTCGGACAAGGCCCTCGTTTTTGGAGATCTCTCAGTAAGTTTAATAGACCGGCGGGTGAGGGTCGGCGAAAAATTATTAAACCTATCTAAAACAGAGTTCAGCTTACTAAAGCTATTCGTTTTAAATCCAGAATTGACCTTATCCTACGATCAAATTCTAGGGAAAATATGGGGAGAAAAGAGCGTGCGGCATATTCAATACGTTAGGGCGTACGTTTGTATGTTACGCAAAAAGATCGAAATTGATCCAGATCACCCACGATATATCCTAACCGATAGCGGAACTGGATATCGATTTATAGGCTCAACTTGTTGAGTTACAAATTTTTCGTCGAGCTTCTGTAATATTATCATTTTTAAATTTTGTAGAAGTAGAAGGGAATTCAAAACAATGAATCAACCTTTTGTTTATATATTGATGTGCTTCAAATACATCTAAAAAGAGGTCTGAGCTTTGGAAATATATGACTACAACCCCTACTCGATGTTGACTCTAACCCGAGAGTAATGTGTCCATGGCAACAGCAGCGAAAGCAAAAAGAACCTTCTCGTTTCAACAAAAGAACGATACTTAAAGAGCGTCTGGCTTAGAGGTGAGCATTTCAGCAATTTTTCGTAAACCTCAGGTCAACGTGTTCCCTTAGTATTACTGGAAGAAGATGCTTATTACCTGAAAGCCCCCCCTTAGGCACTGATCTGACTGCTGGAGATATGGCGATCCTTCAGCGTGTAACCGAGGCATTGAAGAAAGCAGTAGCTGATCTCGAGATCGACAAAACTGTTCTTAAAGAAGCGAACGCTATCCTGATTATTAAAAAGCAAGCACCTCCATCAGCTTGGTTGCGACAGCCAAAGAATCATTCAAAGACAGTCATTTGCCCCACCCTCGGGCAGATCAAAAGTCTGCATTTATAAAACGGAGGTATTCAACATAACTTTCTATCGAGAGGCTGATGATGACATCCATTTCCCTATAATTCGGCCGATCATTGCGAGATATCACGATACTGAGCCAGGTTATTTCACGGGTTTGAGCCACCCTCACCATCGGACCGAAGGGACGCTTTATTCTGATTTCACTATGTCTCAATCTTTGTCAAGCTGAGCTTCTTTCTTCGTCTGTCTTTTAGATCGGTATGAGGCACCTTTCATCACCATTCGTATCGACATCGATGATAATCGGTAGGTGATCGCTTCGCAGGTCAATGCATCCGAGATAATTTCATTCCAATTTTCGACTGGGACCTGTGAAGTTAGGATCGTTGACTTATCTTCACCTCGTTCGTCGATTACATCATAAAGATCTTGATAATGTTGCGGTTCAAGTGGCTTTATTCCGAAGTCATCCAAGATCAATAAGTCGCATCCAGCGATGCGTTTTAATAGGTTCAAGTAAGTTCCTTTTGCTCGAGCCAAGACTAGCTGCTCGATCAGAGTATTCATTCTATAAAAAATGGTGCTGTAACCTTGGCGACAAGCCGCGTTCCCGATCGCACTGGCAGTATGAGTTTTGCCGACTCCCGTCGGCCCTAGAATCAGGATATTCAATCCATCATCGATAAATCTGCATGTTGCAAGGTCTCTGAGTTGCCTCTCATCGAACCCTCTATCTATCTTTGTATCTATTTCTTCGAGAGAAGATGAGCAGCGTAATGCGGCATTCTTTAGTAATCTTTTGATCTTAGCTTATTTTCTAAATTCGATTTCATCCTGTATTAGAAGTCCAAAGAAGTCTTCACCGGTTAGATTTTGTTCACGCGATTGCTTCGACCGTACATCGTATGTCTCACGCATGCCCGTAAGTCTCAACTCAATCATCTGGTGGGTAACGATTTCCGCTAGTGTCATCTACTCTTCCTTTATTGGTTGCCCCAGTGCTCCTGCCCTCGCAGGAACGGGTTCGATTGCCTTTTGATGGGAATTACATTCGTTTTTTCTGAATCCAAATTATTTTTGATAAGCGCTTCGACGTCCGACAGTTTTGGGTTTTTGGTGCCGATAGATAGTAGAATTTCGCTGCTTCGATCGAGTGCTTTCGGAGAATAGCGCTTTGAAAGCCTCAAAATGCCTTGTGCGCGTCTCAGATACATCAAAGGATGTCGCGCGTCTTCGATCAGAGATTTGATGATCTGTTCGGCGAATGGACCAACTTCTGAAGCTTGGTCAATTGATTGTTGTGGAGTCGCTTCCCGCATAGCTTTATGAAAATCAGGAAGATGATTCTCGTTCGTAAAGTACTGCCCAACTGCATTGTCATGAGCTTTTATGTGGCGGGCGATGCAATCAAGGTCTCGATATATTTCGATCAATGCTCCCGTGATCCGAACATCAACCAGACGGTCTCGATGTTGGTGAGGTATTGAATAGAAATTCTTGCCAATTTGAACATGACAGTCAGGATGTGGCTTTGCCGTTTTCCAATTGCCAACTGAATAAGGTGCAGATGGTAGCTCAAGGAGCTTATCTTGTTCTCCTTCAATGAACTTTTGTCGTCGAGACGTTCCGTACTTTCGTTGGGTTCGATTATTAAAATCCTCTGCGAGCTCATAGATGAAATCGTTCAAATCAGCTAGGGAATGAAATGTCTTCTCCTGGATCCGTTGGCGTGCCCAGCGCCAGAACACTCCTAGATTGTTTTCAATAAGGTTCTTGTCTTTAGGCTTGCGTGGTCGCATTGCCAATGGAGCAGTCCCGTAATGCTCACAGAAATGCGCGAATTCTTTATTTATATCTGGATCATATCGATGAGCGCGACTGACCGCAGCCTTTGCATTATCGAATGCACTGGTGACAGGAACACCGCCAAAGTACTTGTAAGCCTCACTTATTGACTTCAAAAGATCGTCCTGCTTTTCAGTAAGCGTTGCTCGAGGAAAGAAGAGCTGACTGAAGCATAAGATTGAACCGAATAGCCGACAGGGGACGTATTCGCGCGTGTAACGATCGATAAAACCAAGACCGGGGGAATCGCCTTTATAATCGATCTCGCATCGTTCTCCGGGCGGATGAGTCTTATGAAGTTCGATTGGAATATTAGGAAATCTTCGGCGATATTCGCGCCAGAACGCGAGATACGACACATCTTTTAACTCTTCGCGTAACGATATGAACCTCTCCCAGAATTCTGAAAGCGTCATCCCTCGTGAAGTTGCAGACTCGACATCGATCCATTTGACCTGATCTGACCAGGCTGCCCGATATACTTTAGGACTTTCGGAATCTGCGTCTGGCGACGCAGAAAGATACTTATCGACTGTGTTTCTTGAGCACCCCAAAGACTTGGCTATCATGCGCTTGCTGAGACCCATGGCTTTGAGTCTTTGGATTTCACTAATCATTCTCGGACCCTTTGTTTTTCCCTTTTGACCCTTGACCATAACTACCTCATGCAAGCGGACTTCTAAGCCTGCGCAGCATATCGATAGGGCCGGATGAAAGCGATCTTCGGTCCGTGGCTCGAACTTTGGTGAAATTGGGTGGCTCAGTTAGCCTGAAACAGGGTGGCTCAAACTTGGTGAAATCAGGTGGCTCAGTTTAGGTGATATCCAGCAGAGAAAGGGTGGAAATCAATCGAAAACGCGTTTATTGCCAAACGAAAACGCATGATATGATCTTGACCTAAACAAGCGTTAAACGTGTGAATCACGAGGGCCTATGTAAGACTATGACTCTTCACTCCCACACTCCTTGGTGCTCAGATGAATTTAAAATTAAATGCTAGAACTGCGAAAAAGTTTTCGTGGCATTATTCGTCACTACATTGCAGGGTATAGCCCGTCGTTGATCGGAATGGCTGAATCGGTCGTTGGAAAGTTCAAAAGAGATTACAGGTGTTCGGATGTTGGTCAAAGCGCTGGCGAGGTGATTACAATGCTTCCAGACTGGTTCGATCGCCGTATCTCTTATGCCCCTCACTTGGTATTGCAAATGTTATGTCTCAAGGAATTTATTGAGAAAGACACCCGTGTCAACTGAATCGGAGCCCGATTCAGATTATTGCTCTGGAATGGATAGACTGTCGAACCAACTACGGTAGGTCGGATAAAGTTTCAAGCGCTCACTACATTCGAAAATAAGTTCCGAAATCGTTAGGTTTGAAATTTAGTGCCGTCCTTTGGTATATCGATAGTGAAGGTTGTGCCGCGCTCATCCGAACTGTCGACAAGCACACTTCCTCCATGTGCTTCAGCTACTGCTTGTACGAAAGGAAGCCCTAAGCCCCAGCCTTCGATCGGCCCTTTTCGCGCTGATAACGATCGCTCAAAAGGTAGAAATATACTGTCTTGTTCGTGCTTCGGAATTGCTTTTCCAGCATTATGCACGGAGAGAATCAACCTCTCATGAACTTCCGATATTTCAATTAAAATGGGGTGGTCCTTTGCACCGTACTTTATGGCATTGCTTATAAGATTATCTAACGATCTCTCCAAATCCCGCACACTCCAGAAGCCCTCTACTGCGGGTCCCTTCACAAGGATGCCAGCCTGCGTACGCAGCCTGAATTGATTTACAGATCGATCTACGATTTTATTGATAAGACAGGGCTCAATATGAAGTGAAATTCTCGAACTATTTGCAGCAAGGCTAGAATTTAAAATGTCCACTAAAAGGTCATCTACTTTTTCTGCGTTGGCCAAAATCATAGAATACAATGATAGCGTTTCCTCATTTTGACAAAAATCTTCCACAAGCATTCCGCTAGCCATTTTGATAGTAGCGATCGGATTTCTGATGTCATGACTAAGTGTAGCTATGAAAGTTTTTCTGAGATCATCTTGAACCTCTGAAAAACTAGTCACGGCCCCTTTGATAGCCAAAATAATCGAACTGTTAATGACAGATAACTCATTTTTTGTAAGACTATCATCCTCATCGAGCACTTGAATGATCGCATCCTTTAGAAGGTCATACTCGGTGATCAGTTGATTCAGATTATATTCTGTCATTCGAAATCGCTCACTCCCGTGAGCTTTAGCAACATTACACCCTCCTGTCGCCTGTGGCCTCGGAAACTCGGGAGTTAAAGCTTCAGCTAGATTCGCAATATACATAGGCAGAGTATTCATCAAAATAGGCTCGGGCAGTTTTTTAGCCGCAGAGATCGTTTCTTTCACACGGTTAGCCCAAATATTTTCTACTTGTGAGCTCTTTTCAATTAACGTTTGGCCAGTTAATGAAAGTTTGCCATGATTGGGAATTTGGTCCGTCGCAGCTGTCATGTCACGCTCCGTGAGGAAAGTTATGCTAAGCAGAGGCTGAGAATTGAACCGACATTTAGGCGCTAATTCGGACGTTTTAGTGCTGCCAAAAATCAGATCTAACTGTTATCGTCACCTTAATTCTGAAGATTTTCAAACTTACGATGTCGTTGAGTGCTGCGAGCTAAATATTCATTAAGGAGGAGGGTTGAGCTTGAGTTATGAATTCAAGATTTCTTTTTAGTAGTTCCATTTTTCCGGGGAATTCACGACTTTCAAATTTTTTTGTAACCAATCCTTCATCCTCAATCGCGTGCTTTACAAACGCTGAATTATTTTTCAACCATACTAATATAATGTCGGCAGAAGACGGTGAAAAGCTTTCCAGCCATAACACTATGCGGGTCGCTGTTCTAGGTCTACACGCAAGAACTAAAGTCTGAACCAAGTCATCTTAGCTTTGATAAATTCCTATCCGAGTTCCCAATTTTATTAGATGCCCAAAATACTTGATAGGCCTATTTTAGGGCATTAGCTACATCAATTCTACACGGTAATTGCAGAATAAATGGCGTATGCTAAAAGTAATTTTCTTCTTTTCGTCACTCCGGGAGAGTCGACTTAAATGGAAGAAATACTTTATATCGAAGGCTAAGCATTTACGTAGCGAGTGTGATATTCAGCTTTCACATATTTGACGCACAAAACTTTTTAAATCGTTCTATTGCCCGCGTATCACTTTAAAAATTGCTAGGTCTATTAGTGCGTATGTCAAGGTAGATGAGAATCTATAGCCAAGAGTAATTATCGACTGAAACGTTAAAGGACAGTTTTTCCCCCGGCCGGTTTCGCAGTTCTATCTGCTACTATGTTGTCGGAAACGAACTCAGCCATAAAGTGAGGTCACAAGCCTCAAATAAGTTTGTAAGCAATCGCTGCAAGCTCACGCCGGAATTCAAGACTGAACCCGTCCTACTCAGCCGCGACCTAAATCAATCAATCGGAGAACTCGCCAATGAGCTGGGGTTAACTGTTGGAGTGTTGAGGAAACGAATCAGGCAAAGCACCGGAAATTAGGGTCATGGCGAATCAAATATTTTGACGACAGGAGAGAACGAAGAACTCTCTGCGCTCCCCCAGAGAGATTATGCAACTCCGTATGGAGCGCGAATCCTGCGAAAGGCGAGGGTCCGTCTGCAATGAGGATTTGCATGTGACGACCGATGCAGAGGGAGATAGCAAATCGCCTTAAGCAGCCATATTTAAGAGGTAGGATGGCGAGCGTTATGGAAACGTCGTGACTATATA
The DNA here is from genome assembly GCA_004193325.1 of Pseudomonadota bacterium. Classification (GTDB taxonomy): domain Bacteria; phylum Bdellovibrionota_B; class Oligoflexia; order Oligoflexales; family Oligoflexaceae; genus Oligoflexus. The sequence continues at coordinate 17,814 of SEDW01000003.1, forward strand.
TGGTTAGACGATGAACAGAGAGATGATGATAAATTATTTTCCTTTTTTATATCATAGGCGTATTGCTTAAAAAGGGATTAATGCAAGAACACAGGTGATTCAAAGGGGCCAAGCTCCCCGAGTCCTAAGCCATCTACGAAATTTAACGTCTGCCGTTTCCATTATAGTGAAAGCAAGAAAAGGTAAATCAAAGGGGTTTTCATGCAAATTTACAATGGCGAAATCGTGACCTTCGTATCCCAAATAAACGTCGATTGAATATGAGCCTCCATGTTTATACTTCAGCGTCAGCACTAAAAGACCTTTGAACTCATCAACGTAATTGCCTCCGCGAACGGTTAGAGTATAGAGGTGAACCCTACTAATAAATTCTTTTGCCGAAATGAAAGACCAGATCATAATCTCTCTATTTATTATTATTCTACAGATAATGCTAATCGAACTTTGTTCTTAAATAAAATAGATGTTTAATAAAGATTTTCAAAATTCAATATTTTTCTTTGAGCGTTCGAATCACAACTTAACAAGTTAATGTAATGCCCATTTCGAGTTGACGATAACCAAGAAGGAAATTGTCATAGCGGACGCAGTGAAACTAAAGAAACTGCTTTTTTCAGCGAAAAGAACAGAACTAAAAAATAATTTTGATCACGAATTTTGCCAAAATGAGGCGAAAAAGCGTAGAAGCTGAGGATGCTGGATAGTAGGGCACCCTTACTCAAACATTCGACGGTAATCTGAAGTATTTTGCACTAAATGTTGGAATTGATAAAAATTATTCGTTACATTTTCTCTGAAATGTTGCGCTAACGAGGCGAATTATTTTAGTGTCTTCGACTTATTATTTGACACAAAAGAAGATCGCAGAACTTATTATCGACTATACTGGCAAACGTTTTAAATCAGGGCGGCATGAGCGAGTCATCTAATGGCTCACTCGTAGTTGCTCGGTCTAGAAAACTGAATACGCGCAAGAACTTGCTGGAATATAGAGCGAGTGAACTTTTCGGGCTAATGTAATTTAATTATTAAAGTTTAATGGTCCAAAATAAATTAATAATGCTGAGATGCTTACGAACTTTTAGAGATTTATTTAGCTGTTCCTAAACTAAAATTCAATCAGCATCACGGATTAAGTTGTTATTTAAACCGGAAGTTTTTTCTTGGGTGACACGGACATCTCTCTAAAACGCAAATCTTCGCCCGAATGCCTTGATGGCGTCATACAAAAGTGTTTACTGGCCGGAAGAATAAATTTTGATGAATTGAACCATTGGCCGAATATCCTTCGCGAACCAATTTACAGTCTTGTATGTTTCGGAAACTTCTTTGACATTTGGTGAATTAGAGGAGAGCACGATGTTAATTTTAGAATATTCGGGACTCTTACGAATTCGATCGAGCAGTTCGATCCCTCCCATTACAGGCATGTTGAGGTCTAGAATTATTAGATATGGTAATTCGCCTTTTGATAGCTCGTCCAATGCCTGAGCTCCGTTATATGCTGCTATGACGTAAAATCCTTCGTTCTGTAAGAGTTCCGTTGTTAAGTACTGGTAAAAAAAATTGTCATCAACGATTAGGATAGTTTTTCTGGCCATTTTAAATTTTGCTCCTCATGGTCTGAGACGGATACTCATCAAGGAGCTGTTTTCTGCCTTTTACGGGCATGCCTCTCAAAATTTCTGCTATTACAATGAATGTTGTGTAAGAAAATTCTCGTGAATCATTCCGATCATAATTTTTACCTATAATTCTGCTTCCAATTCCGCTACCCAGCGACTGAATTTCCGAGTCAATTAAATCCCAGAGATTATGTATTTCTCCCAATGGGTGTGGATCATACGTGCGTCTTATAAACTCGATGAACGAGTCAAAAAGGGCTGCCATTGCACGAGGTCCGGATTCAAACGGATCGATATAATCGACACCATATTTTCGGTGTAACCGGCTATATAGGTAAACTTCGGCATTTGAGAATCCCTCTTCATTAACCATGTTTTAATGCCTCCAAAGTGGGGGAAATTAGAAATCGATCTCATTTATACCGATTTATTCGTTATATGGGTATCCATATATACACCTATATCGGTAAAATATTTATTCACGACCCTGTTCCCCTCCGATTCTTTGAGATAGCCTCGAATGATTTCCCAGTAAGATTTGAACGATGTTTGTGCGGGGAGTTTATGTGTCAGATCACAAGGTGAAAAAGGTTCGAGCCAAGCGAAAACGTAGTGTTGGAGACGCAAAACAAATCGCGGAACCGGCGAGGGAAGCTTTGAGGAATTTACTCAAAGGTATTTTAAAAACTCAATCCTCAAGGATCTTCGTTGCAGAGTCGCTTGGCAAATCTGTGAGGACTATTAATTCTTTGATTTACGAAGGTAAGGGGGGATTTGATCTTATGCTAGCTGCACTGATTGTGATTCATAAGCTTCGTGAAGAAGACATAACTGCATTCTTCAAATCTATAAATAATTATCCTAAGACACAAAATATTTTGTCGGAGTCCGATAGGAGATGGGCTGCATTAGATGATTTGATGTCAGAGTCTGAGAAAATAAAATGGACCCTAGTGATGGATACTTATGCACGATTGTCATGAAAGTCTATCAATCAAATCGTTCAACTGTGAAAGCTACGACTTGATCTGACAACTAGCTGAAGAAATTGGTAGAGTTACCCCAGCAAAAAAAGAAAACGCAGATGGATCCGCCAAGATCCAAAAGCAATGGGATAGCTCTAAGATGAATGATACGCAAAAGCTGATTAAAAACAAGATGAGTCTTCTAAATTTCGCAGAAGAACTCGGGAACTTGTCCAAAGCCTGCAAAGTCATGGGTTCCTCTAGAGATACATTCTACAGATATCGTGAACTCGTTGATGAGGGCGGGATTGATGACCTTGTCGAAAAGACTCGACGCAAAGCCGATCACAAGAATCGAATAGATTAAACCGCTGAAGACGCTTTGAATCAGATCGCAGTTGAGTTTCCGGCGTTTGGTCATTTGTGGGCAAGTAACGAGCTGAGGAAGCGAGGAATCATCTCGGCGGCTGGCGTGCGCTGTGCCTGGCTTCGATCCGATCTTGAGACCATCAAGAAACGGCGAGATCGAGACAGCTCACCCGGGCCACCTCGGCTCGCAAGACACCTTCTGCGTCGGCTGCCTGAAGGGCGTCGGCCCAATGTATCAGCAGACTTTTGTCGACACGTACTCAAAGGTCGCTACGTGCAAGCTCTACACGACCAAAACACCAATCACGGCTGCCGATCCTCTCAACGATACGGTAATCCCCTTCTTCGACCAGTTCCACGTGCCCATGCTTCGCATTCTCACCGACCGCGGCACTGAGTATTGCGGAAAGGCCGACTCTCGTGGCTTTCAGCTCTTTCTCGCAATGTGCGATATTGAGCATACGAAGACAAAAGTTAGGCATCCCCAAACGAACAGGATTTGCGAGCGATTCCATCGCACGATGCTCAACGAGTTTATCAGTTGGCATTTCGTAAGAAGGTCTATTAAAAGCTTGAGGAGCTTCAGATTGACCTTGACGCTTGGTTGACGGAGTACAATAACGAGCGCACTCACCAGGGCAAGATGTGTCTTGGAAGAACGCCGATGGTGACGTGCTTGGACGGGATGAATATCGTTAGGGAAAAGATGCTGAATTAGCTTGAAATGACAGTTAATTATTTACAATGACAATTGGGGTAACTGTCAGATCAAGTCGGAAGTTTTACATCTAATGGGGTTATAAAATAGGCGTTTATGTAAACGCTTAAGTTGCAGCTTAAGATTACTTCGCTCCTTTTTTGCCATTTCGGTGCAGTAGATGCTTCGGAGAATATCTCTTTGGAATTTCACTTCAAACTGTCACATTTTATTACGGGAGTGTTTGCTAGGGTCAAGGGACCGGGCCTTGCCCCCCCCACAGACTTTTAGGATCCATCGCAGCAGTAGTAGGTGTGGGTTGAATAATACGACCATCATTAAGAGGAAACATCCAGCCCGACTAGTTTCTCCATATGTTCTAGGTTGCCAGGCCTTCGCTTTTCTATCTCATCAGCTATCGTGGTATCAGTACTTGTACTCAGTGGGCGGAGAGTTAGCCTGAGCGTTTTATTGTATCGACACCTCGGAGGTTTCCGTCGAAAACCTCCGATAGAATTACAAAATTTTACTCGGCTTTGCCGTCGATAATGAAGGCTAGATCGTCTGACGATTGTCGAAGGGTATCAGCCTCGCCGAGGAGGCGTTCTGCTGTCGACGCTGATTTCTGAGACGAGCTTGCATTGGCTTGTGTCACCTGATCGAGCTGAGTAATTGCTTTATTTATTTCACTGACTCCTTTAGATTGCTCATCGCTCGCCTGAGATATAGAGTCCGCCATCTCCGAAATCTCTTTTATTTTTGAGGCTATTTCTTCCAGCACATCCCGGCATTCATTCGCCACAACTCCCCCCTCGATAATCTTTTGTCTGTTTTGATCGGAAAGGTTCTCGATTTCGACGCGTGATTTTTCGATTACTGCTTTAACACGGATAAGACTGGAATCTAAGAGACCTGCTATCTCCTTCGAGGCTCCGCCGCTCATTTGAGCGAGGTTTCCGATTTCTTCAGCGACAACTGCAAAACCTTTCCCGTGTTCTCCTGCTCTTGCGGCTTCAACAGAGGCATTAAAGGACAAGAGCTTCGTCTGAAAAACGATTTCATTGATTATGGTAGTCTTATTGCTAATTTCGTTAATGACATTGACCATATCGCCGAATTCTTTGCTGCTGATATCGGTCTGTTCTTTGAGAGCGGTATTCGAATCTTGAATTTCGTTCATGGACTGCAGCATTTTGTCCACTACGGACTGTCCATGTACTGTGGACTTTACACTATCGTTGGTGATGATGGTACAGTCCCTGGCGGCATCAGCATTTCGTCTCACCATAGAATTCATTTCTTCGATCGCAGCAGATGTTTGCTCTAAGGAAGCAGCTTGCTGCGTCGAGGCTGTTGAGAGTTCGCTGGACGAGGCAGAGAGATTCTGTGCTGTTTGCGTCATAGATTGCGCAGTCTCAGCAATTTTGGAGGTGGTCGTAATGAGCGATTCAAGAAGTTTTTTAATGACTAAATATGCTGACAGGCAACCGATAATTAGCCCAATCAGAACCGTCCCTACGCAGACAAATGTAATAACTTTGAATACCTCGTCATCAGTCCGTATATGGTCGTCCATATCCATTTTACTAATTTCGAGAATTTCCTGTATTTTTTTCTGTAAGGTAATTTGGACAGGTTCGATTTTTAGAATAAAATCTTTGACAGCTTGTTCAGCGTTGTTTTGCGCCACCAATTCATTTACTGAGATTGACGCCTTTGACCAATCCACGAATAAACTTTCAGTTTCTTTTAGCTTGGAAGAAATTGAGGCGGAATTAACTTTCTGAAGATCGTTTAGGTATCCTTCCGATTCTTTCAGGAAGAGGTTATATTCAGACAGTAACTTGTCGTGTTGAGTATCTTTCTGATATATCAGTTTCTGCTGCTCCACTGTGGCTCGAAGGATGCTGATCAGAAGCCGATTTGATAGCGATCGCCGATGAACAAGAGTATTTTGAATTATGTCGTTACGAGAGTTCATATATGTAAGACTATATAGGCCAACCGAAAAAACTCCTATCACAGTAACCACGAAAATTAAGATCACACCTAAAAGTTTTGCCCTAATTCCCATTTTATTCATCCTGTGCTCCGTTGACTAACTTGTAGATGTTTATAGATGATGAGTCCGATCATTTAGATTAGATCCTTCTGAAGAAATGGGAAGAAAAATTAAGGCTAAAGTTTAAATAGCGAGTAATCAGCTATTTAATTCGCGATATTTATTGCATTATTTCTAATCATATAATTTCGGAAGGTTCGCAACCCTGCTGTTCATTGCGGCAAATGATTTTTAGAATAATCTTAAGGCAATATTCGGGGGATCGCGTATGACTTTTTATCGGATGGAACTCGCTCGCATAAAAGAGTTGCAAGATTTGGATGTTCTAAACACTGCGCGAGAGTTCAGTTATGATGAGATAGTTGCAACGGCTGCGGAATTCTGTGACACACCATACGCGATGTTTAATCTGATGACAACCACGAGACTATGGACTAAGGCAGCCTATGGGATGCGACGTCAAACGGCATCACGTAGTGAAACTTTTTGTCATAAGGTGGTCTCCGAAGCTCACTCGTTAGAAATTATCGACACTCTTTCGACCGAAAGCTCTGCTCTTATTCCATTCACTAAAACCCCATGGAATATACGATACTATTATGGAATCCCATTGGTCACGAGTAGAGGATTTATCGTCGGCACGCTCTGCGTACTCGATACCAAATCTCGAAAGCTAGAAGAACTCAAAAAACGTCAATTGGAATTTTGTGCGCGGCAGATCTTAAACCTGTTAGAAAGCAACAAAATGAGACGAGATCTAGCCCGTTCAAATAAAAAAAATTTACAATTCTCGAGAGTTCTCGACAATCTAAGCAGTCACAACTCAAAAATTTTTGATACTATGTATTTGCAAGTAGCAAATTTGAATCATCAGATTTACAAGGCAAGTTCTATCCTGACTGAAGCTTACCTCGAACGAGATCAGTTGCAATCAATCTACGGAATTCAGGAAAATTCTAAAGATATACTTGGTGCACTAAATGAAACTAGAAAACATTTTCCCAAAAAGTTTAGAGCGCACAAGACAGCAAATCACTCATTTCATTTGAAAGATTTTGTTAAGGGAATTGCGGATCCCTATCGATACCTGGCACATGGCAAAGGGATCGATTTCCAAATTCTCCTAAACTGTAGTGCGGAGATTTTATGCATCGGTGATAGCGAAGGGCTTAGACTGGTCTTGAATGAATTGCTTCGAAACGCCTTGGACTTCACCACGCATGGAATGGTACGTCTTGAATTAAATGTGAATGAGAGCGATGATCGATCATGCCTGGTTAGCTTTCGGGTGATCGATACAGGTAGCGGTTTACGGAAATCTCAAATGCTAAATTACTTTGATAATCTTAATCTCGAAGCAGACGACTGGGCAGACCTCCCCCGAGGACTAAACTTAAGCAAAAGTCTACATATCATAGAGAACATGGGGGGGCATTTAGCCTTTAATAGCATCCCTAATCAAGGAAGTGTATTTTGGTTCGTGTTGAAAATCGAATGTGCAAATTCATTATCTGTGGATTCTCCCTCGCAACCTGCGCCATTCACGGGCAAGAATATATTAGTTGTAACTGACGACCTTGAACCGATTTATAGGTTGCGAAATGAACTAGATAAATTAGGAGCTACTTTCCAATACGTTACTAAGTCAGAGACCATCAATCGTCTCCTCGATGTACAGATATTCGACTGTGTTATTGTTGATGTTGATCCTGATAGTGAAGCCTATAAAAAGCTAACGATTTTAATTCGTCAACACTCTGACTCCCCAATTTTTGCTTTACGGGCTAAAGATTTCCGAAGTGTTCTGCATAACGCTGACTTTAATTTAGAAAAGCCGCTGGATGTTAAGCTTCTATCCAAAGAGCTTTCGTCTTGGTTCTCTATTTTAGAAGAAAACACAAAAACGCTAAATCATATAAAAAAACTTTTCGAAGAAAATTTCGCCAAAGGCGAGAGACAGGAATTTCTGAATAATGTGATAGAATTTTTGACTAATCATATGGATCGACTAGGTAATCTTATTTCTAGTATTCTTATTAAGTCGACTGATAGCGCATTCGACGTTATTAAACAAATGAGGCACTCGGCAGGTAAAGTTGGAGCGACTCACATGGTTTTGGCGTTAAATTTAATTGAAAAAGGACTCAAGTGTGAGGATTTTAGTACAGTTTCTCGGTTAATCGACAGGTTTCAAAAGGATTCCTTAGCCTGTTTAGCCACCTTTCGAGCGCTTTTAAGTTCACACGCACTAGTCAAACCCATAGACCGTCAATAGCGCATTAACGAACTGAAACTTTATAGCGAGTAAACAGTTCGAAGCAGTTTTAAGTAGTTGTCTCTGGCTTGACAAAAACTTTTTGTTTCTTATTCGCCTTGGGAGGGAAGATTCAGGTTATTTTAGAGTGCGACGCGCGCCTGGATAACCTGCTCAGTCCTCATTTTCATGGCACCCCTTCCATCATCCCACCACTTTCTCATTTCACATAGAATTGCAGATTATCTTCGAGAGGTCAGTGAAATGGCCCTGCCTTTGGCTCCCTAAAGCAGCTATATTCCTCGCTTGGCGTTCGTTTGAAAAAATGCTGGATGGGATCTCAGGTTTTAGAGGTACGGATCTTTTCCAATCATTGTCGGTGAAGCGCTTACCATCTTATTCTGTGAGTTCCCTCTGGCTTAGAAACTTTATCATGCTCTAGCAAGATCCAGCCTCACTTGGCAATCTGACCGTGATTCCAATATTCTTATCCATTCACTTTTGTCTTCCTGGAATCGGTCTTAATAGTTAGATTGGTATAAGGAATTCAAGATCTAAACGTCCCCGGCTGTTATTATAGAGTGGGGTCCGAACTGTTAAAGTATATCGCATTACAATTTCATTTGATACTGTCCGAGTAGTTCAAGAAACGTCGCAAAGTGAGCTGAAATAAGGGTGTGAAGAAATGCGCTTAACTGAGTTCATCCATGCGAATCATAAGAGTATAATAGAAGATTGGGTAGCTTTTGCTCGGACACTTTCGCCATGGTCTGATGGAATGGGCGAGGCAAGTCTTCGAGATCACGCAGAAGAGTTACTGACGGCTGTAGTCAAAGATATGAACTCTCCTCAGACTCTTATGCAACAGTCAGAAAAATCTAAGGGTAATGCGCTCGATGGCGCTCTCGCCCTCATCGGCCAGAAGCACGCTTCGGATCGCTTAGAGACAGGAATAAGTCTTGATCAACTAGTTTCTGAGTTTCGAGCTTTGCGTGCCAGCGTTCTCACTCAATGGGAAAGAACGCAGAGTAATAGCCAAGGTGAGATTACTAGATTTAACGAAGCAATAGATGAAACTCTTGCCGAATCTACAGCTCGGTATTCTGAAACCGTGAATGCTACAAGAGAGCAGTTTCTTGGAATTCTCGGCCATGATCTTAGGAATCCCATTGGGGCAATTATAATGGGCGCCCAGTTGTTGATAGAGTCGGGTGGTTTGGAGAGCGTGGAAATTGCTACGGGTATTTTAAATAGTGGGAACCGTATGAGTCGTATGGTGAACGATTTATTGGATCTCACGCGTACACGTCTAGGTTCGGGAATTCCCGTGGTGTTGAGCGGCAGCAATTTGGAAACTGTTTGCAGGCAAGCTATTGCCGAATTGCAAATAATGCTTCCGAAAGCCAAGCTTGTTTTTGGATAAAAAGGTGATCTCAACGGAGAATGGGATGACGACAGGCTTTCGCAAGCTATTTCTAATCTTATTGCGAACGCACTGCATTGCGGCGATAGCGGTAAAGCAGTCACGGTAAAAGCTGAAGATGTCGGTGGAAGTATTACTGTCGAAGTTCATAACATGGGTTCACCGATTCATCCAAGTGCAGTAAGAGGTATATTTGCGCCTATGGCCCGGCATGTACCTGGGGACCAACAAATTGATAAAAACATCTCAGCATTAGGTCTCGGTCTGTTAATCACTAGTGAAATTGTGACTTCACATGGGGGTAGTATGGAAGTCGTTTCAAATGAATCCGAAGGTACGACGTTTATTATGAGGCTTCCTCGGCATGCGAGCATGCAATTTCATACTAAATAAATGCTACAAACGTATATGATGTAGAAAAATTATAACTATATTTGAACATGAATTTTCTTTCAGCGTAATGTGTGAATTATTGAACGATTACGGTTTTCTCAGCATCGGCTTTAACGACACCTAACAACCCAAAATGTCAGTTTTTATCTTGGCTCCCCGGATTGATGGATCTTCTAACCAGCTCATGATAGGAGCGACCTGTGGAAAATAATGTTCTTAGAGGTTTTGGGTCTGAAGTTCATGGAGTCCGCCGAAGCGAAATCAAAAAAGCCCTCGATAGAATGATGAGACTAGAATAATTCTTAGGTCGCAAGCTTGAACAGGTCGAGATCGTCAAAGGAAGTACCCCTATCGGTCACATGAAAAGCCTAATTTCACGCATGCCCTTGGTCGGATTGGAAGCTTTTCGAATAAAGCATGTCGCAGGCACATTTGAAATCTATCGATCCAATCTAGTCAAGCGATAAAAATAAAAAATAGTGCAATCGATCAAGAAAATTGATGATGAACAGATCTTCGATATCATTCACAACTTAGTGTCTGATTGGCAAACGTATCGATTTAAACGCGCGCTGGTGAACTTATTGTTTATGTCTACGATGCTAAAAAGGGAGACTTGATCTAGTTTCGCTGTGCAGTCTGCTTCCAGGATAAAGAAATCATAGCTTGGCATGCAGTGAGCACGGGAGTCACGGGTGCAATGACATCTTGACTCAATCCTTCGAAGCGAGGGCGCTAGCTTCAGAAGCTCTAAAGTGCGCACCAATTGGTTTAGCGACAACGAATCTTTTTACACGGCCCGAGACAGGATCGCCTTCGGAAAGTCTTAAGGGGAATAAATCTACACAACTGCCACTTGCAACCTTGAACGCAATAGGTTGGCAAAATCCCTCGGGTACACCTTTAAAAAAACTGCACCAAGCAAAAGATTTCAAGAGTGCAAAAGAAGCTATCCGAGTGGCTCGATGACTATGATAGAAATGTACCTTACAAACGTCTTACTAGGAAGTTTCGACTCTAAGATAAACTTGGTTTGTCGGTTCTCATGAGCAACACAAGGTGTAGCTGGCGGCGAATCTGGAAGGGGAAAGACCCTTACCGAAATTTTATGCTTTCACTGAGAAAAATTGTTTTTTTCGTTTGGTCCGCTCAGTTTTTCCGCGAAAGAGTGGAACTTGTAGGATTTTGAGGCCTAGCGATCACAAAGTAGAAGTCAGTTTGTTCGCTTTCCTAAAACACTTGGCTACTGGAAATACATAATGCGCTCTGACGATTCGACCGTAATTTAATCCAAATTGTTTAATACATCTGCGATTTCAAGCAATCCTCATTTTTTGCGAACTGGTATTTGATGAGAATATTTCAATGGTAGCGAAAGCCACATATGTCCACTCATATGCCAGGGATTTATTGCAATACTGGGTGTTGGTGCGGTTGCCTCGGGCCCGCCTGATATAGATCAGCCTGAGGATGAAAATATTTTTCTATCTGAAGTGCGGCTTCATATGTTCGTTGTAGGGCTACCATACTATACGTGTAATCGGAAGGAGTGGGTTGAGATAATGAAGCTTATGGGTCAGTCATTGATGAGGCAGGCGATACGGTTGCCAGGGCACGAGAGTAGGTGGGGAGAAAGCCTTGCTATGGAGAATTCACATCTTAAACTATTGCAACTCAATCGTCATTTATTGCAGCCTTTTTCGCACTTACAATGTGAGCTAACGTCGTTAATGAAAGGTCGTCGAGCTCAAAATAGCGTTCACGAGCTCGTGCTGATTGATTGGTTTGGTTAGATGGCCATCGCAGCCTGCGAGTTTAGTTTTTTCACGTTCGGCGTTCATCGCGTGTGCGGTCAAGGCTAGGATAGGCTTGGTATAGCCAGTCGATCTTAAGCTTCTTACGGCTTCATAACCGTCCACTACGGGCATTTGTATATCCATGAGAATCGCGTCATAGTCGTTAAGCGAGGCTTTTCGAATTGCTTCTTCTCCGTCAGTCGCACTGTCAACCTCGGCTCCGTTTTTCGAAAGGATTCTTCGAATCATAAATTGATTTTCTGGGGAATCTTCGGCTAATAGAATTCTCAAACCTTGCAAAGGAAGCTGCCGGCCGGAGCTTACTGTAAGAACAGGCGATAATGTCTCAGTCTTCGGAGCAAATTCAGCGGCTATACGGATCAAAAAAGTACTGCCATTTCCTTCCGAGCTCTCATGGATTGTAAGGTCGCCGCCGAGGCTTAACGCAAGTTTTTTGGATAACGCGAGCCCCAGGCCAGTTCCTCCGAACCGTCTGCTGGTGCTTTCGTCGGCTTGAATAAAAGGTTGAAAGAGAATCTCTTGCTGTTCGGCAGTCATGCCGATCCCGGAATCTTTCACGAAGATATAAATCTGAGCTTGATCAGACAGTTCTTCGTGCGTGACCGTGACCGAGATGTTCCCGGCAGTCGTAAATTTTATGGCGTTGCCGATCACATTCATCAGAATTTGGCGAATTCGTCCAGGATCGGTGAGTATTGACGGTGCACCAGAACGATCGTAGACATTGAGGGAGATGTCTTTTTGTTTCGCTTTTTCTCGGAAATTTTGCATCGTTTCAATAATAATTTCGGAAACGATTACAGGAATTTTTTCAATTGTCAGCTGACCGGCTTCGATCTTAGATAAGTCCAATATATCATCGATGAGGACCGTCAGAGCTTTTCCATTGCGACTTATAACATCGAGAAAGTCGGTTCTTTCAGTGCTTTTTAGTGTCGGATCCTTTAACAAGTCGGAATAGCCAATTATTGCAGCCAATGGAGTGCGAATCTCATGACTCATATTTGCTAAGAATGCACTCTTGCTGTCACTGGCTGCTTGAGCATGGAGTGTCGCCTTAGCGAGTTCTTCATGCACGGATTCCAAGGTTCTATTCTTCATGGAGAGCGATGCAAGCTGTTCAAGCAGGGAACCTTGAAGTTTTAAATTGGAGAGAGACAATTCTCTCGTTTTAAGAAGGTTCGCAATGCGCTTTTTTATTTCGAAACTTGAGCAGGGGAGTTGTATGAGATCATCAAAATTGAGTTGAGAGCCTTGTAGTGGACGTAGGTCTGAGGTGACGCAGATAAGAGGTATAAACTCCTTAGTCTCATCGTTTCTATATCGATTGATGCTCGCGCTGTGTCTGGACCATTCCAATGGATCAACTATACAAAGGTCAAAGGTTAGGTTATTAAAATCTGCAGTAGCTGAATATTGAAGATCATATACTGCAGAAAAGTAATGTGAAAATATCTTCTGATTTTCTAAGTTCGACAAGAGAACCAGGATTGTGAGTCGTCGATCATTTGTTGCCGATAAGCTCATGGCTACTGATCTCCTGTTTCCATTCTGGAACACCCTGCAATATGCCTCGAAGATTTGTTAGTGGTTGGCCGAGTTTGATTCCAGAGCTGGTGATAGCAAATTCACGAATGTTGCGTTCAAAATCTCCTAGCCGCTTTTTCAAGACTCCGATAGCTTTCCTAAGTTCACCCTTGAGTTCTAGATAACGAATGAAGACGATATTATCAGCCATATAGCTGATGCCGATTTCCGTTGCACGGAAGTCTCCGGTAATATTTTCAGTCTCGTTTATTGCAATAACGGTGACGCCCATATTTGTCAGATATTTGACAACGCTTCTTAACTGGGTCTGAATATCGCCTTCCACCGATAGTCTGTAGCCGGTAATACCGTCAAGGATCAGCATCTGAACGCCGTTTACCTCGACTTCTTCGCGTATGATCGAAGAGATTTGATCGGCAGAATAAAGGAGTGGTTCTATCGTGATGATATTCAAGTTCCTCGATTTAACCATTTCCTTTAAAGGAATTTGCACGGACTCTGCACGGTGAATGATAGAGTCGATCGACTCCTCAAAGCTCAACATCGATACCTTGGTGCCGTTTTTTGCTGCTTCTTTAGCAAATTGCAAAGCTAGAGTGGTTTTACCCACTCCCGCTGGACCCGAAAACAGAGTCACGGTGCCTTTTTCCAATCCACCGTTGAGAAGTCTGTCTATTTCCTCAATTCCGGAATGTATATGGACGGGGTCAAACGGCATTATATGTTCAGACGGCACGAGCCTCGGAAACACTACTGCGCCTTTAGCAGTCAGCTTCAGCGTGTGTTTTCCCATGCGATAGTCGGAACCGCGAAATTTACAGATTTCCAAGGTTCGGAGACTACCCTCAAGCGTTAAGCTCAATACGGCATCACTCAAATACATAACGTCGTCATCCGGCATCATCGTAGTACTCTCGGAAGTGAAAAGCACTATGCAGTCGAGTTCTAAAAGAAATCGGATGAATGAAACCAGCTGCTTTCTAAACTGATGAGCATCTATGCTAAGGTATCGGAGGTGCGATGTAGAATCGAGGAACACTCGTCGGGGTCTAAGGCTAGTAACACATTCGACGATTTTCTTTGTCATTGGATCGCGTTCGACTTCTGCAGCTGAGAATAAATCATAGGTTCGTGAACCTGAGAAGAATTTTGAGTCTGGACTTAGATCCAAAAACTCAATTCCGTCAACTGAAAGACCTATTTGTTCTGAATTTTCTGTAAGATCCCGGGCGGACTCGCCCAGAGTGATATAAAGACATTTTTCGCCCTTTTTAACTCCATCGACCAGGAAATGCATTCCTACAGTCGTCTTACCAGTCCCTGGCCCACCGCGAATGAGATATCCACGCGAATCAACGTAACCACCCATTAAGACTTCATCAAGACCTGCAATTCCGGACGATACGCGTTGTCTCACTGAGCTCAAGAAAGACTCCTGGGGGATGGCGGATGTTAATGAGCCCGCGGATGCGAAGAAGAACTTCGCGAAGTTAACGGGCGAATGTAGTCAAAAACTAGTACAAAAAAGACGTTTTCGCAATAAATTAACATAAGCTATTTGGATCGCCAAAGAGTAGAAATCCTAAAAATACTAGCATTTGCAGTGATATATGACTTTGGCTGTGTCGTGTTTTGCAGCATTTACTAAATCGTCCGACCTTTGCGTGAGAGCATCCTGAATTCATTTTTCGGTCTGAAGATCTTCTGCTCACATCGCTAACGCTTGAACAGTATCAACTGCTCACTTGATGTAAAGAATCTCGTTTCCTTTCTTCACGTAGTCGCCAGACACGAAGGCTCGAGACAACTGCACGTGATTAATAACCAACTGAACCGCTTGTGCCTCGGTCTCGGCTCTATATCGGATGAGTGTGGACGAAGGTGTATCAAGCCAGGCCATCCAAGATATAGCGCGTGAGTCGCCACTCAATACTGTCGAGATCCGATATTGCACCACCTAACACTCCTTTTCAAAGATCGCCCGAAAGGGAGTTCTTATCAAATGCGATCATCCCACGAACACAGATAATTTTGTCACCTTTTCATTTCTATTTGCTTATTCCCCCAGGCACGAACGTTGCTAGCGAATGTTCATTATGGGGAGGGAGTTCATGGAAGATAAAGGTGTCGAACATTATTTGGCCTCGGATGCAGTGACATTCCTCGAAAAACAACACAGGCAGATCGAACAGCTGTTTGCCAACATAGAGAGCTTCAATCGGCAGCAGACCAAGCAGAAGTTCGCTATTTTCCTGGAGTTGGATGAGCTCACTAGACAGCATTCCAAGCTTGAGGAAGCCGTCTTTTATCCTTCTCTCGGGTTAGAGGACGAGTTGAGTCGCGCCGAAGATTTTGAGAACCATCATTTGATTTCGAAACTACTCTTCACCATACGAACTGGAGGTGAAAACCATCAGTTCTTTCATACAAACATCATAATTCTCAAAGAAATCCTTCACCGTCATTTTATCAGAGAAGAATATGAATGTTTCCTTAAGGTCAGAAATCAATGCTCGGTTGAGAAACTGGTGAGAGTTGGATATAGGCTGAAATCGGAAGCGTATAAAATCTCGAGCGACCCTATCCACTAGCTCCAAGATTGACCGTTTCCATCTTACTGCTCGGTTTCTTGCGATCATCCCGCGAAACGGCATGGTGTTTGCTTACTCATAACTGTCAGTAACTCACCCCCGGAGACATTATGAAAAAGACGACTGCCAAGGCTAAAACTTCTCCCGTTGAAAACGAAGCGCCAGACGCGATCAAGTTTCTCGAGGCCCAGCATCGTGAAGTTGAAGATCTGTTTAAGAAGATGGAAGACTTGAGTGACAGGGCACATAGATCTCGTGGGGTAATCTTCGAAGAAATAGCGCATAAATTATCACATCATGCCAAGATCGAAGAATTGATATTCTATCCTGAAGGTAAAGAGGTAGACAAAGATCTTACCCTCGAGGCCTACGAGGAACACGATGTTGTAAAACAAATGATAGCCAAGATAAAGAGAACAGAGACTAGCGATGAGACTTACATGGCTAAGGTCACTGTTCTCAAAGAAGTGGTCGAACACCACGTGAAGGAAGAAGAAGAGGAGTATTTCCCCAAGACCAGAAAAGAGTTCGGTGACGAACATCTTAAGGAACTGGGTGCGAAGCTTAAGGCAAAATTTGACAAACTAGAGGCTAAGCAAGCTTAATTCTCTGTCTTTAATAGCAGGGATCACTGTTCCCAGTGGTCCTTTTATTTCGATAAGGAGTTTAGTCATGTTCATCCATAAGCCATTAAAATTATCATTCGGATTGACCCTTTCCCTTCTGGCTCTCAGCGCATGCGAGATGAAAGATCCTGTCAAGCGCACGCAGCCTTCTCCAAATCCAGATTATCCCGCGGGTGCCACACAGCCCGAAGGTGGCTCTGGCACTGTTCGAGACCAGCTGCCAGCTGGGGGCGCAGCCGCAACAGGCGGTGGAGTCACGAGTTCTAACACGAGTGCGGCCTCGGGCGCAGTGAGCAGCCCTGATCATTCGCCAGGATCAACGCCCGGACCTGATGTTCCTACAACCGCGCAGCCTCAAGTGCCAGATACCAACGGTGGCAATGGTCCTGGTACTAGTAGCGAAAGACCGAAATAAACGAATTTTGTTTGAACACGAAGATGGAGATCGAGGAGTGTCGACATGAGCGAAGGATGTGATTCGAACTACAGTGAATCGTGCTTAAGCGACGCGATTACTTATCTCGAGTCCCAACATCGAGAGATAGAGCATCTGTTTGAGCTCATAGATGCAATTGACCGAGAGGATAGAGCAACTAAGTTTCAAGCCTTTCAACAGGCGGCTAAGTTGATTCTGAACCACTCGTGCATTGAGGAGAGATACTTCTTCCCACTCATTTCTTCGAGCAGCGATCCAGGGGTTATTGAAGACGACGAAATTCATTATGTGATAAAGCGCTTGATATCAAACATTGAGACGGGTGGAGCTATCCATCCGTCTTTTCATGCCAACGTAACGATTCTCAAAGAAATCGTCTTGAGACATTTTAGTCGAGAAGAGACGTCAACCTTTGCGAAGATTCGCTCAAAGACCGAGACTGCGGTGTTAGTCGGGCTTGGCGCCAAGATCAAAGCGGAATATTGCAGGCTAGCTTTCCAATTCTAGACAGTCGCTAGGCGTTTACAGTTCTCCGCTAGCTTGGATTCAACTATTGCCTTGAGGTGGCGAGGAAGGGGATCGAGAGTTGTACGAATCTCTTCGAGGCGCTCGATGAGGAGGAATTTTTCGTTCGATCGCAGGGGAGGGAGAAAATGGCGATTGGTCGTGAATGTTGCACCTGCTTTTACAAGTGGATACTCTTCATTCGCATCAAGCCCACTCAAGTAGCTCCCCGTTATGGACAGGCATTTCATAAGATCAAACGTAAGTGATAAAATAGTGTTTCGATCGTCCTTTGTGCGGTCTTCTCCGGAATACAGCAAGGTGAGGGTTCGAAGCATGAGGTCATACAGAGCGTTTGCAATATCTAGTACCGCAGCTGCCTTGGGGGCATTGATCCATACAACGCTCTCGCTATCTACAGGCTTCCTCATAACCGGATTGCGAGCGCAGGCGTGTGCTGGAGAAAACTTAGGATTCAATTTTAGCGCCGTTTCATATTCCTTTTTGATTTTGCGGAATTTTTGAAAATGAGATATTTCGTTGAATGAAGACCCGCCTTCTCCTTCCTCGACAATTCTCTCGATTGCCTTCAGAGAAGATGCTTCGTCACGAATTGTATCCATACCTTCTAACGACACATCCTTGCCGTTGAGCTGAAGATTTTTGTTGCCGCAAAAAAGCTTTTCGGCGCCCATTTTCTCATTTAGAAAAGAAATGCCTTGCGTGATAGAGGTATAGAGATAGCTGACCGTGGAATAATCACCGCCATGAGTCATAAGGCTACTTTCGGGAGCCTCCCGAGTGTAATCCATATGCTCGTTTTGATCGCTATCCTCAATCTCACTATCAGACGATCGCTCCAGGAAGATGAAATGGTCTAAGGTGTCCTTGTTAAACGGAGCCAGTTCCATCACAAAATCGGCGGGAAAATATCCCGATTTGATGGGGAAATTCCCTCTAAAAAAATGGGCATTGCCGCCGATGGCAGTCGCGAGATTCGAGACGATTGCGAGGTGTGACATTTCCTGCACGCAGATGCTCATCAGGGTCTCACGCCAGTTTTTCACTAAAGAGAGTTCAGAGTCGCTGAGTCCTTCATCGTGTCCAGACTTGAGACTAAAAACAGCGTAGAGATAAAGACACATAAGATTGTGTTCTAGTTCGGCGGCTTCAGCCAACACGCCAAGGAGTTGGTTTCTCGTTTCGATTTTGGGAAGCGCCGGCATCTTTGACCTCAGAATGTTATCTTTTGTAAAGAATAGACTCACTGCAGTCCGAATTAGGCAACGACAGTGAGCTTCTGTCTTAAGGTATAAGCTGCGCCGCGGAGAATCTCAAGACGCTCAGGTCTCATCTTGTCCAAAGAGTTGACGATGAAAGCCATTCGGAGGTTCTGCAAAAAGAATTCCCGGTGTTTTTCGATGAAGCCCCAGTAGAGCCCGTCCACCCCCTCCTGCCATTCTCCAGCTTCGAAGTTGCCCATCTTCCGGTAGTAATTGGCTCCACAAATATAGGGTTTTGTGGCAAAGATCCCGCCATCACTGAAAATGGCCATCCCGTAGACATTAGGGCCCATCACCCAATCTGCCGAATCAATGAACATCTCCATAAACCAGCGGTGAGCTTCCTGGGGATCGATCTCGAGGAGAAGCATCAAACTTCCCACAACCATGAGTCGCTCGATATGGTGAGCGTAGCCATAGCGAAGGCATTTCTGAATCGTCGCGTCCAGGGGTGGAATTCCTGTGTCTCCCCTATACCAATGAGGGCTGAGCTTACGTCGATGGTTCCAGAAGTTAGTCCTTTCTTGCTGAGCACCAAAGTTATGGTAGATGCCTCGAACAAACTCTCTCCAGCCGATGATCTGTCTGACGAAACCCTCTAACGAATTTATTGGAATAGAATTGGCTTTAGCTTTAGCCAGAGCCGCTTTGATGACTTCAGAAGGTGTCAGAAGCCCTGTGTTAAGAAAAGGCGTTAGCACTGAGTGGAAAACGAAAGGTGAGTGTGCTGGCAATGCATCTTCATAAGGCCCGAAGTTAGAGAAGCGATTCTCAAGGAAGTCTTCAAGCCATAGCCGAGCGCCTTGTCGATCGGTCGGTAGCCAGAAATCTTCGGAATGACCTGGATGATCGGCGAAATGCTCATCTAT
>SEDW01000787.1 GCA_004193325.1 Pseudomonadota bacterium
ATTTTAAGATATCGGACGTCCTTGTGTTTCGACTCGCCATCTGGAATTGGTTTGAGGGATAGACCTCGGAAGAAGCCTACGGTCACATATTTTGTGTAGCAGTAGATCGATAGAAACCAACCTTCGTCCTCGAAACCGTAAAACGGCGAGTTCCACTTCACACATTTGTAGACCTTCGGCACATTCTTGACTATGAGCTCGTCGAGTTTGACTCCGACTTCATGTTTCCAGCCAGGCATAGCAGCGATGTACTCCTGTACAGGAGCGTCGCCGTAGCCTTTAGAGATTTGAGGGTTTGTGCTTGAGAGGAGTTTGGGTTGTGGATCCGTTTTTTTAGCCGAGGCAGAAGCAGTGGTTTTTGGCTTGGGTGTTTTATCCGATGAGGTCTTGGCAGTTGATGGCTTCAGGACCTTTTTATCAGATTTTACGGTCGCCTCCTTTGCGACTTTTGCAGGCTTTTTTATTGTTGGTTTGGCCATCGCGATTTCTCCGGTTCTAAGGTTGGCGACGTTTGCTTTTGACTGCTGCCAATTACTTTATCACGGAAATAAAATTTCAGTAAAATGTTTAGCTTGCGCGTATCGTACGCATGGGGGTAGTTTTCTTTATGTATAAAATGTGTGATTCATTATGATGGGTTTTCATGCAAATAATTCGAGGACTTTTGTCGCTGATTTTTTTGCTTACTTCCGTGAAACTTTCCGGGGCCGATTTGCAATCAACTGCCACGGAACTGCCGAAGTCCTTGTCTGATAAAAGTTTGCCGTATAGGCCTGGAATAGATTTGAATTCATTAGATCCGTCTACCGATGCTTGCATTGACTTCTATCAATACGCCTGCGGCGGTTGGATAAAGAACAATCCGATCCCTGATAATCAAGCGAGATGGTCAGTGACAGGTAAGCTTATGGAAGATACTAATTCTTTTTTAAAAGGAATTATGGAAGACTTAAGCGCTCAAAAAAATCTTTCTCCTGAACAAGAAAAACTTAGTTCGTTCTACAGCTCATGTATGGATGAAAGAGAGATTGAAAAAATCGATAATCTGGCTTTTTTAGATGAGTGGCGTTCAATTGAAAGGCTGGTGGATAAACGAGATTTATCTCAGCTAGTCGGTGAGCTAAAGAAGACTTCTATGAGTAATAACTTATTCTTCGGATTCTCTTCTATCCAGGATCTTGATAACGCTAAAGACGTCATCGCTGTTGTTGATTGGGGTGGTTTAGGTCTTCCAGATCGGGATTTCTATTCAAATAGAAGTAAAAATTCAAAATCAATTCTCGAGAAATATGAAAAATTCATTTCGAATAATTTTGAAATGTTAGGCCAGGATTCTAAGCTGTCTGCGAGTGATGCTAAGGTCGTTATAGATATTGAGACGGCTTTGGCTAAAGCAATGCTTTCTAGAGTTGACCAGAGAAACCCAGCAAATCTTGCGCACAAATTCCAAGTATCTGCACTTCAGAAAATGACTCCGAGTT
Source organism: Pseudomonadota bacterium (assembly GCA_004193325.1). Classification (GTDB taxonomy): domain Bacteria; phylum Bdellovibrionota_B; class Oligoflexia; order Oligoflexales; family Oligoflexaceae; genus Oligoflexus. The sequence goes on from SEDW01000787.1 coordinate 1,482, forward strand.
TTGATTGGGTCAAATATCTCGATGTTTTAAAATTAACTGGCGTGAAGGTTGTTCAAGTTAACGAACCCCGTTTTATCAAGGCGCTCGAAGTTCAGTGGCAAAAGAGGTCGATTAAGGATCTTAAGGTGTATCTCCGTTGGCAATTGCTCCGGGAGAGGATGCCATTGATGAGTACAAAGTTTGCAGCTTCTGAGTTCGAATTCTACGGCAAATTACTGAACGGGGTTCCGCTTCCCCCACCGAGATGGAAACAATGTGTCCAACTTGCAGACACTCATCTGGGGGATGTCCTTGGAAAAGAATTTATAAAGTCGACATTCAGCCCCGAGTTGAAGTCGCGAGTTCAACTGATGACTAAGGAGATCGAAATCGCTTTGAGGGAAAGGATCGTTAAGCTTGACTGGATGAGTGATGCGACGAAGAAAAAAGCCCTGGAAAAGCTTGAAAAGGTTGTTTTAAAAATAGGATTTCCTTCGAATTGGAAAGACTATTCCGAGTTAAAAATAGATCGAAAAGATTTTTACGGAAATGTACTTCGCGGCAATGCGTTAGCAAGTTGACTATAGGTGAGGACATTGCGGATCTCGGTGGGACAATCCTTGCTTACATGGCTTGGAAGTCTGAAATCGGGGCAGCACCTCTGCCCGATATCGACGGACTAAGTCCAGATAAGCGATTTTTTATAGGTTTTGCCCAGTGGGCCTGTGGGAGTCACCGCCCAGAAGCGGCGAGAGTAACAGCTTTAACGAGCCAGCACTCTCCAAGTAAATACCGGGTAAATGGCGTTGTAGTTAACATGCCTGAGTTTCAAAAAGCTTTCGGGTGCAAAGCGAAACAGCCCATGGTGAAAGACACTATTTGTAAAATCTGGTAATCGTATATGATCAACCTCTGAACCAATCAAGAGGTCCACCCCAATGGAAATCACATACGACCTAAATCCCAAGACGACGATACCGGCAGAAAGAGTTCTTAAACTCTTCGAACAAGCCGGGATATCAAAACCGAACTGGACTGCAGATCGACTTCGCAAATCTATTTCCGGTTCGACGGCGGTAGTCTACGCGTTAGACGGGAATGAGCTTATTGGGTTTGGAAGCGCTATCTCAGACGGAGCCTGGATAGCTTACATCTCTCAGCTCGCAGTAAAACCTGACTATCAGCGTCAAGGAATCGGTAAAGGCTTGTTAGAAAAGATGTTAACCGATCTAGGCTCAGGTGTGACCGTTGTTGTTCACTCGTCCGAAGTGGCTTCGAACTTCTATACTTCCACGGGCTTCAAACCGTATTCTAATGTCTTCGTCCGAGTTCGCGAGAATTAACTCTCCGAAAACACTTTACCAATGGAGCACTCATGTCCACCAAACCCAGTTCAAGCTTCATCGACGACACAGCAGTATTAAAAA
>SEDW01000788.1 GCA_004193325.1 Pseudomonadota bacterium
CTCAGTAGCTCAGTTGGTAGAGCAAGTGACTGTTAATCACTGGGTCGGCGGTTCGAGCCCGTCCTGAGGAGCCATCTTTCTTAAGATGGTCCGACTTGAAGAAGAAGAAGCCCCTGGCATGAGCCTGGGGCTTTTTTCTTTTCGTCCAAATTCAATTAACTGGCGTCATTCCACATAATTAGATTGCAAATAGGGCGGGCCGATAACGTCAGATCGAACTCATTCTGCTAGCCATATTAGGGAAACCAAATTTTGTGGGAGTTACCTAATGACAGAAATTCCGAGACTCAAGACCCTCGACAGTTCCATCGGCCTCATGATAGATCCCTATCGCTTCATCAGCGAAAAACGTGACGAAATCGATAGTGATGTCTTCGAGACAAGAGTGCTTTTGGCAAAGACGATTTGTCTGAGCGGAGCTGAAGGCGCCGAGCTTTTTTATGATCAAGATTATTTCACACGTGTTGATACTGTCCCTGGCCCCATGCGCAAAACTCTCGCAGGAAAACACTCTGTTCTCGAAATGGATGGAGCTGCGCATAAGCATCGTAAAACCATGCTCATGTCGCTGATGTCTGATGCAAGGCGTGAGAAACTGACTCAGATTTTTCTGAAAAATCTCAAGGAAGCTGCCCTCGATTGGGAAGGCAGAGACGAGATCGTCTTCTACAAAGCTCTTCATCCTGTGTTGACCCGAAGTTCTTTCGAATGGAACGGAATTCCGCTCTCCGAAGAAAAACTCGAAGCAATGACCGAAGAGATGGTCGCTTTATTTGATAAGGCGGGTCGACTCGGCCTTCCGCATATTGAGTCCCGCATGGCCCGTAAACATCTCGATGAATGGGCAGCAGAAATAATTGCGGAGGTAAGGTCAGGTACATTCAATCCACCCGAAGACACTGCCGCCTATGTTATCGCGCATCATCGGGATCTCGAGGGAAATCTTCTTGATAAAGAGGCTGCCACTGCTGAACTTCTCAACCTGCTGAGGCCGGTGACTGCAATTTCTATCTTTCTGACCCTGGCCGCCACGGCTCTCCATCTCAATCCTGTCGATCCCAAAAAGTTTGAAGACAAGGAATTCTTAGAATCCTTTATTTATGAAGTTCGGCGATTCTTCCCTGTGTTTCCCCAAGCCATTGCCAAAGTGAAAAAGAATTTTTCAGCTTTGGGCTATGATTTTCATGAGGGCGAGCATGCTCTTCTTGATGTCTATGGCACCAATCATGATCCGAAGGTTTGGGAGGACCCCATGACCTTCAAGGCGGGTCGTTTCGTTGAGAAAAAACCGACTCCCTTTAATCTCATTCCTCAAGGTGGGGGAGACCATTTCAATGCGCATCGCTGCTTAGGGGAATGGATTACAATTGACCTGATGAAGGTCATCATTCCTTTTCTCACGAGAGACATAGCTTTTGATGTTCCCAAGCAGGACTTGGAAATTGACTTTCATCGGCTATCGGCCATGCCTAAGAGCTTCTTCGTAATGAGAAACGTCCGCTCAAACATTCATTGAGAATAAAAAATCCCGGACCTGGTCTCCAGTCCGGGATTCTCCTATAGACTTGTGTCACGGAGTTATGATGGGCCTCTTAACCGCTCAGCTTTCGGCATTGCGAGCGAGAACTGTTCGCCAGAGATCCCAGAGTTCGGTCTTTTGATCCTCGCTGAAGCTCTTCAGAAGACAGCCGTGAAGATAGTCTGTCTCCGACTCCGGGTTGCCCCAACGCACTTCCAAAAACATGGGCGAAACATCGAGATGCTCGACCTTGGCGATGACCTGACTCACGTAGATGACAAGGCCACGAGCAATGTACTTATCAAAACGCAGCATCACGCCGGAACGCGAAACATTGATAACCTGAGCGTGACCATGGGAAGTAACCATGATGAGAGACGCGGATTCGCAGTAGAGTCTTTCTTCACTCCGATCCATCTGAGCGAAGTTTCTATAGGCAGTGATAAATCGTCGAGTCGAATCGGAATCGTCAAGGAAAGGGTCAAATTCAAAAGCATTGACCGGTTC
>SEDW01000789.1 GCA_004193325.1 Pseudomonadota bacterium
TCCCACGTTGAGACAGCGCTCAAGTCGTTATGCCATTCGTGCAGGTCGGAACTTACCCGACAAGGAATTTCGCTACCTTAGGACCGTTATAGTTACGGCCGCCATTGACCGGTGCTTCAGTTCGAAGCTTCGGGTTGCCCCTAACCCCTCCCCTTAACATTCCGGCATTGGGCAGGCATCAGCCCCTATACGTCGTCTTACGACTTCGCAGAGACCTATGTTTTTGGTAAACAGTCGCTTGAGCCGATTCTCTGCGGCCCCTTCACCCTTCAGTCGCGAGGACTTACAAGCTAATGGGGCTTCCCTTCTTCCAAAGTTACGGGAACAGATTGCCGAGTTCCTTAACGTGGGTTCTCTCGCGCGCCTGAGGATACTCTCCTCACCTACCTGTGTCGGTTTGCGGTACGGGCGCCGTTAGACACGCGTTGCTCACTTTTCTTGGCCGTATAGGTTCCACCACTTCGAGCTAGGCTCTCGTGACCTTCCTTGGGTATAAAGGCCATCCCCAGCACTGGGGTAGGCTGACCAACCGACGCATGAGTCAACAATCTAACAGCGGGGACGGAATATCAACCGTCTGTCCATCGCCTACGCATTTCTGCCTCGGCTTAGGCCCGCCTGAACATAAGCGGACGAACCTTGCTTATGAAACCTTAGGTTTTCGGCGGCAAAGATTCTCACTTTGCTTTTCGCTACTCATTCCTGGATTCGCACTCGTGATTCGTCCACCCGCGCTTACGCTCGAGCTTCGACCTACTACACGACGCTCCCCTACCACTCATATAAAATATGAATCCATAACTTCGGTGCCTGGCTTGAGCCCCGTTGAATTTTCCGCGCGAAATCACTCGATCAGTCAGCTATTACGCACTGTTTAAAGGATGGCTGCTTCTAAGCCAACCTCCTGATTGTCTGAGCAATCTCACCTCGTTAACCACTTAGCCAGAACTTGGGGACCTTAATTGATGGTCTGGGCTGTTTCCCTCTCGACAATGAAGCTTATCCCCCACTGTCTCACTCCCATCCTCTAGGGCAACGGCATTCAGAGTTTGATAAGGGTCGGTAGGCTTGTGGGCCCCCTAACCTTTTCAGTGCTTTACCACCGTTGCTGAACGGATGAGGCTAATCCTCAAACTATTTCGGGGAGAACCAGCTATATCCGAGTTCGTTTAGCGTTTCACCACTACCCACAGCTCATCCAAGTTGTTTTCAACCAACACTGGTTCGGCCCTTCACGAAGTTTTACCTTCGCTTCAGCCTGTCCATGGGTAGATCACTCGGTTTCGGGTGTGCCACGTGCAACTTGTCGCCCTATTAAGACTCGGTTTCCCTACGGCTGCGGCCCTGCGGCCTTAACCTTGCTGCACATGACAACTCCCAGGATCATTCTACAAAAGGCACGCCGTCACACTTGCTTGCGCAGTAGTGCTCCGACTGCTTGTAGGCACACGGCTTCAGGGACAGCTTTTCCCCTCCCGGGGTGCTTCTCACCTTTCCCTCACGGTACTTGTTCACTATCGGTCAATTGGAGTGTTTAGCCTTAGGGAGTGGTCTCCCCAGATTCACGCAGAATTCCACGAGTTCCGCGTTACTCGGGTACTTCTCAGGAGGCTAACCGCTTTCGTCTACAGGTCTTTCACCCTCTTTGGATCTGCTTTCCAGACAGATTCGACTAACGGTTAACTTTGTAACTCCTATATGAAAAGCCCCACGACCCCGACACTGTAAAGCCAGTATCGGTTTAGGCTGTTCCCGTTTCGCTCGCCACTACTCAGGGAATCACTTCGTTTTCTTCTCCTCCACTTACTGAGATGTTTCAGTTCAGTGGCTTGCCTCTACCCGCACTATATATTCATGCGGGAGTTACGTGGTTTGAACCACGCAGGGTTGCCCCATTCGGGTATCTCCGGGTCAGTCTGTGAGCGACTCACCGAAGCCTATCGTTGCTTACTACGCCCTTCATCGGCTCCAATTGCCAAGGCATCCACCGTGCGCCCTTTCTAACTTGACTACGCTATTAAGTC
>SEDW01000790.1 GCA_004193325.1 Pseudomonadota bacterium
TCAAGAGCCCAAACCTCCATCTCTCCAAAACGCTGGCCACCAAACTGAGCTTTACCTCCAAGAGGCTGCTGCGTGATAAGCGAGTATGGACCAATAGAACGTGCGTGCATCTTGTCGTCTACCATGTGCCCCAGTTTAAGCATGTAGATAACACCTACAGTCGCTGCCTGGTGGAAACGCTCTCCTGTGCCTCCGTCATACAAATACGTATGGCCAAAACGCGGGATACCTGCTTCATCTGTCAGCTCATTGATCTGGTCTAGAGATGCACCGTCGAAAATAGGAGTGGCAAATTTGCGCCCTAAGTTCATACCTGCCCATCCAAGAACCGTTTCATATATCTGCCCGATGTTCATACGCGATGGTACCCCTAGTGGGTTAAGCACGATGTCTACCGGAGTTCCGTCTTCAAGGAACGGCATGTCTTCCTGGCGAACAATCTTAGCAACAATACCTTTGTTACCGTGACGTCCTGCCATCTTATCTCCTACTTTAAGCTTACGTTTCTTAGCGATGTAAACTTTAGCAAGCTTTAAGATTCCTGATGGAAGCTCATCTCCTACAGTTATTGTAAATTTCTCTCTTCTTAAAGCACCCTGGATATCGTTCAGCTTAATTTTATAGTTGTGGATAAGGTCGTTAACCATAGCATTGCTATCGTCATCTGTAGTCCACTGCCCTTTATTAAGGTGAGCAAAATCTTCGACTGCATAAAGCATTTTTTGGGTATATTTCTTACCTTTTGGTAATACTTCCTCACCCAGGTCGTTCATAACTCCCTGAGAAGTTTTCCCGTTAACGATCGTGAAAAGCTTTTCAATAAGACGCTCTTTAAGTTCATTGAACTTAACTTCGAAATCCATCTCCAGTTTTCCTAAATCATCTTTATCTTTTGTACGCTTGCGTTTATCTTTAACCGCCCTTGCAAACAGTTTCTTATCAAGAACCACACCATGAAGTGATGGAGACGCTTTTAATGAAGCATCTTTAACATCTCCTGCCTTATCACCAAAGATAGCCCTTAACAGCTTTTCTTCCGGCGTTGGGTCAGATTCTCCTTTTGGTGTAATTTTTCCGATAAGGATATCGCCAGGCTTAACCTCTGCACCAATCCTGATCATACCATTCTCATCAAGATCTTTGGTAGCTTCCTCACTTACGTTAGGAATATCATTAGTCAGTTCTTCGTTACCCAGTTTAGTATCCCTCACTTCAAGTGAATAATCATCCACGTGGATAGAAGTAAAGATATCGTCGCGTACTACTTTTTCTGAAATTACGATTGCATCCTCAAAGTTGTAACCTTTCCATGGCATGAACGCCACTTTAAGATTCCTACCAAGAGCAAGCTCTCCATTTTGTGTAGCATAACCTTCGCAAAGTACCTGCCCTTTTACAACCCTGTCACCTTTTCTTACAATAGGCTTAAGGTTAATGCTGGTACTCTGGTTAGTTTTCCTGAACTTGATAAGCTGGTATGTTTTCTCGTCCGGGTCAAAGCTCACCATTCGCTGCTGCTCTGTCCTGTCGTATTTGATGGTAATCATGTTAGCATCTACATACTCTACTGTACCGCTGCCTTCCGCATTGATAAGAACCCTTGAATCTGAAGCTACCTGGCGTTCAAGTCCTGTACCTACAACCGGAGCTTCCGGACGTAATAAAGGAACTGCCTGGCGCATCATGTTCGAGCCCATCAAAGCACGGTTAGCATCATCATGCTCAAGGAAAGGAATAAGCGAAGCCGAAATCGAAGCAATCTGGTTTGGTGCAACGTCTGTATAATGAACCACAGATGGCTCAACAACCGGGAAGTCACCTTCCTCACGTGCAATAACCCTATCAGCAGTAATCTGGCCGTTATCATCCATCTGGATGTTAGCCTGCGCGATCATCTTGCCTTCTTCTTCTTCAGCGCTCAAGTAAACCGGAGTCGACTCAAGGTCTACCCTTCCGTTAGTTACTTTTCGGTATGGCGTCTCAATAAAGCCCATACCATTTACTTTAGCATATACCCCCGTTATCCCTAACGTTCATACGCTCCCTGATGGTCCTCGCCATACGTGCCAAACCTACGCCAAACTGTGCCGACAATTGCTCGCCTACAGTCCTTACACGTCGGTTAGACAAGTGATCGATATCATCAATCTCTGCTTTAGAGTTGATAAGTTCGATCAGGTATTTAACTATGGTAATGATATCCTCTTTGGTAAGCACCTGCTTTTCCATAGGGATGTCAAGACCCAGTTTCTTGTTCATCCTGTAACGGCCTACCTCACCTAAGTTGTAACGCTGGTCTGAGAAGAACAATTTATCTATAATGCCGCGGGCGGTTTCCTCATCAGGCGGTTCTGCATTACGCAGCTGACGGTAAATGTGCTCTACGGCCTCTTTTTCTGAGTTTGTAGGGTCCTTTTGTAAAGTATTGTGGATAATAGCATAATCTGCCTGGTTATTATCCTCTTTATGAAGAAGGATCGATTTCACGTTAGAGTCGATGATCTCTTCTACATTGTCTTTATCAATGATGGTATCCCTGTCTAATAT
>SEDW01000791.1 GCA_004193325.1 Pseudomonadota bacterium
TCGACTACAAAAATTCTCATGACGAAGTGGAAGTGAAGGAGCTCATTCTTCACGTCATCGCACAATTGATGCACCTTGACCATAAACTCGAGAATCGTATCACCGTGACTTGTCCGGAGGACCTCGTCGTTCAGGGCTCGCGCCTTGGGCTGTCGATTGTTTTGGGGAATCTCTTAGAAAACGCGATCAAGTATTCTGCTAAGGAAACTCCCATAAACATTCAGGTAGATATTAAAGACTTTGAAGTGTGGATTGCGGTGGAAGATCGCGGCTACGGCTTGAGCAAAAAAGAGCAAAGAAAAGTGTTTAAGATGTTTCACCGCTCGCCTCGAACCCAAACCCAGGCTATTCCTGGAACGGGACTCGGACTCTACATCGTCAGGTCAGTGGCGGAGTCGATGGGTGGCAGGATCTGGGTGGAGAGTGAAGGGGCGGGCAAGGGTTCGCGCTTTACCGTTGCTCTCTCCCGATCGAACGTGGTGAATAATTAACGAGCCGGATGGACGAGAGGAATTGATATGCCGCCCAAACACATATTGCTCGTTGAGGATGAACCTCATCTCGCCTTCAACATGGAACTCAACCTTCGGGAAGAGGGCTATGAGGTGAGCCTTGCCGTCAATGGTGATGAGGCTCTGCAGGTCTATGCCGAAAAAGGCCCGTTCTCGCTCATCATTCTCGACGTCATGATGCCTGGCAAAAACGGCCTGGAAGTCGCCCAGGAGATTCGTCTCCACGATAAGACCACCGGCATTCTCATGCTCACGGCCCGTGCCTCCGAGAGCGATATCATTTTAGGTCTCGAGCTCGGGGCCGACGATTATATGACTAAACCCTTTTCGCTGCAGGAGCTTTTGCTTCGCGTTCGCAAGTTTTGTGCGGCAATTGAAAAGGACGAAGGCTAAAGATGGAACTCGAATTTGAAAAATGGCATGGGAATAAAAACGATTTTATTTTGACCTGGTTTTCCCATGATCAAGTCACCTTCGAAGCTCTGCGTCGTGAGGCTCCTCGCCTTTGCACGAGAGATGGTAGCGGCATTGGTGCCGATGGTATTCTCGTCCTTCATACCAAGACCAGTCGCGATATTATGCCTTATCAGATGAGCATCATTAATAGTGACGGCTCTCTCGCTGAAACCTGCGGCAACGGGATTCGTTGTGCCGCGCTCAGCATTCTCACCAAACATCATGAGCAATCGCCCAAAGTTGATATTCCCGAAGGAATTGAGCTCGGGCTTAAATCAAGTCGTGCATCTCTTCGCTATCTCGGCGATGTAACGGAGAGTGCACGCGGTCATCTGCCGCTCGTTGCCGTGGAAATGGGCAAGGCCCTGATCAATGAGGAAAATCCCGATTACGAGGGCGCGAAAGCTTTCATTAAAAAGGTTTCCCAAGAGCTTTCGATGCCGGCCCTCACAAAGGACTGGTCGCTTGTAAGTCTTGGGAATCGGCATTTGGTTATTTCGCTCGATGTCGTGTCGCCTGAGCTGATAAGAAAGATTGGACCTGCCCTTCAAAAGAGCGAACTCTGGGATGGAATTAACGTTCATATCATCCGCAGTAAAGCTATGGTTGATGCCGATCGTCGTCAGTCCGCTCAGTCCCTCGGTCAAGCCATTGATGAGCTTTACGAAGCTTTCGTCTGGGAGCGTGGGGCAGGGGAGACGCAGGCCTGTGGGAGCGGAGCCTGTGCTGTGGCAGCCTCTTTATGGCAAACAGGTCTTAGTGACCGTAGCCATTGGTTAGGCGTGGATATGCCGGGCGGCCGTCTTTACATCAAGCAGGCGTCCCGTGACGATCAAATTACGATGGCAGGTCCTGCGAAGCTCGCGTTTCGTGGCAAGGTCACCATCTGAAGATTAGAGAGCAGACGTATGGATGAGGAATTCGCAATAAAATTTCTGCCTTTGATAGCTGTGTTGCGCAGCTATCATTCGCACGAGGTGTATGGTCTGGACAATATTCCAGCCAAGGGCCCAGCTATTATTGCGACCAATCACTCCCTCGCCACCTATGACATCATGCTGCTCATGGCCGCTGTCTACTTGAGTAATGGCCGTATTCCTCGTTCGCTCATCGATCGGGCGTTCTATGTCGTCCCAGGTCTGGGCGAACTCATGGAGCGTCTGGGCTGCATCATCGGGAATCCTGACAATGCATCGACGCTCCTTGAGAACGGCGAACTCCTCTATCTCGCTCCAGGCGGGATGAGTGAATCGCTAAGACCTTCGACTGAGCGTTATCAGGTGAAGTGGAACCGGAGAAAAGGTTTTGCTCGTCTCGCGATTGAAACGCAGTCGCCGGTGATCCTCGCGGCATGTCCGCATGCCGACGACATCTTCAAAGTCTATGACAATGGGCTGACGAAGTGGTTTTATCAGCAGTTCCGTCTGCCCTTCTTCTTAGCAAGAGGCCTCGGTCCGACCATGATTCCGCGTCCGGTGAAGCTCGAGCACTTCTTGAGCAAACCCATTTATCCGCCGAAGATGGCTTCGGATCCTGCCGCTGTGAAGCGGCAGGTTTATCACTTCCATAAAAAGCTCACGCAGAAGATGACTGAAATGATCAGTCAGAGCGTTGTGCCCTATAAAGGACCTCTCTGATGCGGGGACTCTGGTCGTTTCTTTGTACAACAATCGGAACGCTCCT
>SEDW01000792.1 GCA_004193325.1 Pseudomonadota bacterium
AAGTTCATTCCTACTGATGCGACTCGTGGAGCCCGCTCCGCTATCTAACGGAATACCATCAAAGCCACCGTCACGAATGAGATCGTTATACTCGGGATATTTATCGCCAACCATGGTGATGAGATATTGATCGACACCGTAGGTAAGGCCCATACCAAAGCTTTGCGGAAGGTTGGCATCGACTGAGATGAGATAGGTTCCGACTTGGATTCTCTTAAAGGGCTGCGCGACCCACTTGGCAGCTTTGCCTTTGATCACGTAGATGTGTTTGGGGACCACATCAGTCAGCACGCCCTTCGACGTTACCTGACAGGTGATATCAGTCTTAGGATCTCCACGCTGGCAAGTGAGACTGGCACCAGCGATGATCTTCGGCGGAATAGACGGTTCCGCAGAAATCAGGTTATCTGCTTCCTCTGAAGTTAAATTCGCGTTGGTATTGGGATCAGGGCTAATGTTTACTGGAGAGCTGACTCCATCCGGGCCGGTCTCATTCGTAGGAGTGGCCGAACTCACTTGAGTGTAGGGAACAGCATCGGTATCGCTCTGGGAGGCTTTCCTACTATTATCGTCGCTTTCAAAAGCCTGTTGAGAACAGCTGATCCAAAGTAATGATAGAAAAGACCAGCCTATTGATTTTGCAGTCACCGTAAAGCCCCCAATTAAGCAGCATAAGTCCCTTTTCGTCGGGACCTATTGGGGACATTAGAGATTCTGATAAGGGTCGGAAATCTGTGCGGATATAGCATAAGATTAAAATCAAAACGCTTCAAAACATCCTGATTTTATTATCATAAATCAGGCTGCTGTCTCCGTATTTGCTAGCTCAGAGCGATAATCAACCGGCACTAATACTCCGGAATGAGGCTTCTCGGTCGTTCGGTAAATCCAATAGCCCATTATGGGTAAGAGCGTGAGCACTACTGCTGCGACTTCATCAGGCAGTGACAGCAAAGCTGTGGAAAGCACCGGTGCCAAGATTTGACAGATTGAGAAGAGAAAGCTCACCGCACCCGAAGCGAGTCCGGCCGTGGTGTTGTCAAAGCAGTTGAAGAGCTGAAGCTGTTCCCAGGGAATAAAGATGACTTCGCCCACGGTCCAGATCACGATCCCAAGCATCACCCAATTGATCGACGATGTCAGGGGAGCAAAACACATGCCCGCCGCAATCAATCCCGTTCCGATCTTGCCGATTCTCTGCGGCCGCCAGTGTCTGGTCAATCGACGCAAAGGCTTGGCGCTTAGGATCACTATGATCGCGTTCATCATCAAGACCATCGCCGAGATATCAGTCGTGGCCATACCGCGTTTGGCGAATAACAAAGGAATGTAGGTGAGGTTCGCTGAGAAACAGACGGTGACGAGACTCAAGCCTGTGATCCGGCGTCCGTGAGTCTTCATCGCTTCGAGAAGGACAGCTTTGCTTTCCTTCAAAGACGTTCTAGGGCGACCGCAGTCTCTCATCTTCTTTTTGAGGTGATAGAGCATTCCCCCGGCGAGGACGAGACTGGTGACGAAGTCGACCATCAGGAGTTCGCGGCGCCATTCTTTAAAGAGAAAGAGAGCGATACTCGCCGAGACTGCGAGCGCGGCGTTGGACACGAGGTAACGCATGGATGCCGCTTCCGCCCGTTCGCTTCCCTGACAGCTCGCAATGAGCGCCATCGATACGATCGTGCGAAGGGTCATGCCGGCCATGATAATGAAGAGACAAGAGATGACGAGCTGCCAGCCAGGAGCCGACGCATGCCAGTAACCGAAGACACCGAGGGCATAGCATATGGCAACGAGAGAGAAGCCGCGCTTCACTCGTCCGTGATCGAGGAGGTTACCGATGTAGGGCTGCATCAGACCCGATAGGAGTGATCCCATCGCCAGGGTCAGTCCCGCCTGTATCGGCAGAAGAGCTCCCGATTCGGTGAGAAGCATGGGCTGAAGAGTTTGCGCGAAGTTGAAGCTCGAAGAAAGAAAGACGAGACCCAAGAGTAACGTGCGGCTGTTCATGAATTCCTCGAT
>SEDW01000793.1 GCA_004193325.1 Pseudomonadota bacterium
TCGAACAAAACAGCTTCCGCCTTACGCGTTGCCTCCGAATCATCGGTGTTCTTCAAATGAAATTCCGTCATCGTCGACTGCACATTGCTCTCGCAATTAGCGATTTGCTGCTCCGCTGCTGGAGACAGTTGAGTAGCTACAGGAGCTGGCACAGGCACTGAAGACAGTACCTGCCGCTCTCGCGGCATGCAGGACATCAGGAGAAAACTGGCGACCATAATACTTAATTTCATGTCGAATTCCTATTGTTGGTCACCACTCTAGATTAAGGTGTCATCACTACCTTGATGCAATTATCTTCTTTTCTATTGAAGATTTCATAGGCCTTTGGAGCATCTTTCATAGCAATTCTGTGACTGATAATATCATCAGCCTGGATCTTTCCACTGCGGATGAATCCGAGCAATTCATCATTGAAATTCTGCACCCAGGCCTGGCCCATCTTCATCGTAATATTTTTGTCGAAAAACTGGGCTAGATTGAAGCTATCGTATTTCGTTCCGTAGACACCCACAACCGAAACCCGTCCGCTTCTGCGAACAGCACTCATAGCCGTTTCGAGAACCTTGGATGTGCCGCCTTGCATATGAATAATATTGGAAGCTTTCTCGAGAATCGTTCTCTTAGCTTCCATACCTACCGCATCAATGCAAACATCGGCGCCACGGCCTGAGGTCAATTCTCTAATTGCTTCGACTGGGTCTGTCTTTTCGGGATTGATTGTGTGGGTCGCGTGACCATTTCTCGATGCTACCGCCAGTCGATAATCCAAAGGATCCACTGCGATGACCTTGCTTGCACCCATGAGGCGCGCGAGTTTTTGCGCCATCAGGCCGACCGGACCCGATCCGAATATTGCGACTGTCTCGCCTTCTTTGACTTCGGCCCACTTCAGAGCTGTATACGCAGTAGGTAGGATGTCACTGAGGAAAAGCACCTGATCATCTGTGAGATCGTCAGGAACGAGCTGCGGGCCGATATCGCCGAATGGAACGCGAACGTACTCCGCCTGCCCGCCCGAGTATCCGCCGTAGAGATTGGTGAAACCAAAAAGGCCACCACCCTTTTCTTTTAAAATTCCGCCTTCGGGTCCATAATTCGCGGGGTTTGAGGTTTCACAACCTGTAGGAAAGTCATGATTGCAGAACCAACACGAGCCGCAAGAAATCACGAAAGGTATGACAACGCGATCGCCCTTCTTGAGCTTGGTCACGCCTTTACCAACCTCTTCGACGATACCCATGAACTCATGGCCCATGACCATATTCTCAACCTGGGGAAAGTATCCGTTGTAGATATGGAGATCCGATCCACAGATAGCGGTCGATGTTACGCGAAGAATAACGTCGGTGTTCGCTTCGAGCTTTGGATCTGGCACATTTTCATATCGCATGTCATTTGGCTTATGGAAAACTATAGCTTTCATAAAAGTTTCTCTCGCTTGCATGGTTGGTTATTGAGTAGCTATGGAAAGAGTAAATTTAGCCCCTCACGGATTAAACCGCTTAATACTTGTAGGGCATTGAACTTGATCGCAAGTATTCGTAATGTTTACCTTATTAGCTCCTTAAAATAATTTGCAGTTGTAGCTCATCCAAAATAAGCTAGGCAATTAATCCCTCAATTTCCTCGGTACAATAATCCGTGCACGAAGAATTGGGAGCGCACATGCGGGCATTAACGCTTTGGGTTATGTTATCGGCTTTGACAAGCACCCTCGTGGGTTGCAAGACCACAGATCAATCATCGAAAACAGCAGCTGCTGAATCCATACCAGTACAGTCGACTCCAGATACCGTTATCAATACCTCAGTCTCCAACTATGGTCAGGTAGGCCCTCACCTCTTTCGCGGCGGTCAGCTCAGCGACAACGAGTGGCGTTTCATGTTTCTCAATAAAGTTGGTGTAAAGAAGATCATCAACCTCCAGTATTTCCATAGCGATGATGACCCAAGACTCTGCGCAAAATACGGCATGACCTGCAATCGCCACTACATCAATCCGTTGAGCAACG
>SEDW01000794.1 GCA_004193325.1 Pseudomonadota bacterium
CGTTGCTCAACGGATTGATGTAGTGGCGATTGCAGGTCATGCCGTATTTTGCGCAGAGTCTTGGGTCATCATCGCTATGGAAATACTGGAGGTTGATGATCTTCTTTACACCAACTTTACTGAGAAACATGAAACGCCACTCGTTGTCGCTGAGCTGACCGCCGCGAAAGAGGTGAGGGCCTACCTGACCATAGTTGGAGACGGAGGTGTTGATAACGGTGTCTGGAGTCGACTGTACAGGTATGGATTCAGCAGCTGCTGTTTTAGATGATTGATCTGTGGTCTTGCAACCCACCAGGGTGCTTGTCAAAGCCGATAACATAACCCAAAGCGTTAATGCCCGCATCTGCGCTCCCAATTCTTCGTGCACGGATTATTGTACCGAGGAAATCGAGGGATTTATTGCCTAGCGTATTTTGAGTGAGCTACATCTGCAAATTATTTTGAAGATCTAATAAATGAGACATTACGAGTACTTGCGATCAAGGTCAATGCCCTACACGTATTAAGCTGTTTAATCCGCGAGGGGCTAAATTTACTCTTTTTACAGATACTCATTTACCAACCATGCAAGCAAGAGAAACTTTTATGAAAGCGATAGTTTTCCATAAGCCAAATGACATGCGATATGAAAATGTGCCAGATCCAAAGCTCGAAGCTAACACCGACGTTATCCTTCGCGTAACATCGACCGCTATCTGTGGATCCGATCTCCATATATACAACGGATACTTTCCCCAAGTTGAAAATATGGTCATGGGCCATGAGTTCATGGGTATTGTCGAAGAGGTTGGTAAAGGCGTGACCAAGCTCAAGAAAGGCGATCGCGTTGTCATACCTTTCGTGATTTCTTGCGGCTCGTGTTGGTTCTGCAATCATGACTTTCCTACAGGTTGTGAAACTTCAAACCCTGCGAATTATGGACCTGAAGGTGGAATTTTAAAGGAAAAGGGTGGTGGCCTTTTTGGTTTCACCAATCTCTACGGCGGATACTCGGGCGGGCAGGCGGAGTACGTGCGCGTTCCATTCGGCGATATCGGCCCGCAGCTAGTTCCTGACGATCTTACAGATGATCAGGTGCTTTTTCTCAGTGACATTCTTCCTACTGCCTACACAGCTCTGAAGTGGGCCGAAGTGAAGGAAGGTGAGACAGTTGCAATATTCGGGTCGGGTCCTGTCGGCCTTATGGCTCAAAAACTTGCGCGCCTCATGGGTGCAAGCAAGGTAATCGCAGTGGATCCTTTGGATTATCGACTCGCGGTAGCGTCGAGAAATGGTCACGCGACTCACACGATTAACCCTGAGAAGACAGATCCAGTCGAAGCCATCAGGGAATTGACCTCAGGCCGAGGCGCCGATGTTTGCATTGATGCGGTAGGCATGGAGGCTAAGAGAACAATTCTCGAGAAAGCGTCTAACATTATTCATATGCAAGGCGGAACATCCAAAGTTCTTGAAACGGCTATGAGTGCTGTTC
Source organism: Pseudomonadota bacterium (assembly GCA_004193325.1). Classification (GTDB taxonomy): domain Bacteria; phylum Bdellovibrionota_B; class Oligoflexia; order Oligoflexales; family Oligoflexaceae; genus Oligoflexus. The sequence continues at coordinate 1,478 of SEDW01000794.1, forward strand.
GCAGAAGCGGACGTGTGTCGGTCGTGGGTGTCTACGGAACGAAATACGATAGCTTCAATCTAGCCCAGTTTTTCGACAAAAATATTACGATGAAAATGGGCCAAGCCTGGGTGCAGAATTTCAATGATGAATTGCTCGGATTCATCCGCAGTGGAAAAATCCGGGCTGATGATATTATCAGTCACAGAATTGCTATGAAAGATGCTCCAAAGGCCTATGAAATCTTCAATAAAAAAGAAGATAATTGCGTCAAGGTAGTGATGACGCCTTGATCTAGAGTGGTGACCAACGATAGGAATTCAACATGAAAATAAATATTATGGTCGCCAGCTTTCTTCTGATGTCCTGCATGCCGCGAGAGCGGCAGGTGGTTTCTTCAGTGCCTGTGCCAGCTCCAGCAGCGACTCAGCTGTCTCCGGCAGCGGAGCAGCAAATCGCTAATTGCGAGAGCAATGTGCAGTCGACGATGACGGAATTTCATTTGAAGAACACCGATGATTCGGAGGCAACGCGTAAGGCGGAAGCTGTTTTGTTCGA
>SEDW01000795.1 GCA_004193325.1 Pseudomonadota bacterium
TGATAGCTGCTGTTCGTCGGTTCAAGTTCGATGAGATAGGCTTCGTAAGTGCCTTGAGGACGGCCGATTTTTTTGGTCCATTCGAGAGCGAGTTTACCTTCTTCATTGATAGATATGGACGACACGATCCCGAGGCTGGATTGAGTATTGAGAGGAACAAAAACCGAGAGGTCGCTACAGCTCGAGAGGATCAAGCTGAGGACGCTGATAAACAGCATTTTTATGACTTTTTTATAGAGCTGAATCATGGTTTTTACCTCATGATTCCTGCTCGGAGACTGTTGGGTTTTGGTAAACAAATTCTGTTAAGAATTTTTTAATTAGTGAAACTCATTACTGATTTTGCCTAGGGGAGGAACACCGTTTCGTGGGTGAGAACGCGCGTGTTGATACAATTTGATGCATTTTGACGAATTATTTAACCTGTTGAAACCATTGAATTATATAGCAGAGACAAAACATATCGCCTAGTTAGCGTTTACCACTCTTTTGTTAAGAAATTTTCAGAGACTAGAGGCTGGACCCCATAAAGATCTAGCCGTTCTCGACCAAGCGAAAACGGCTAAAGGATTGGGAAGTGCTTGACTAATGATGTGCAGAACCAGGTTCCGACATTCCACGATTCATTTCTGCAGCAACACCCTTCGGCATCACTCTCGCCATCTGACCTTGGATGCGAGATTTGAGAGATCCTCCCATCACGTTTTCATCGCCAGCCATGAGACCGTCGAAGCCTTGTTCTGCGACAACTGCCGGATCATCTTTTTCCATTTGTCCGACTTCAGTGTCGAGCATGTCGGCGCGAGCAAAGAATTCTGTTTCCGTAGCATTGGGCATAAGTGCTGTGAGTTTTACATTCGATTCTTTGATCTCGCTTCGCAAGGCTTCGATGAATGAACGAAGGAAAGCTTTAGAGGCTCCGTAAACTGCTTGGAAGGGTGCTGGAGCTATACTTACTACTGAACTTGTGAAAAGAATGCGGCCTTCGTTTCGAGACACCATGTCGCGCAACAAATGTTTGGTAAGGTGTACTGTGGAAACGATGTTCAAATGAATCATATCGACTTCACGTTGGAAATCCGTCTCAAGAAAGGCTCCGCCCACGCCGACTCCTGCATTGAGTGCTGCGTAGTCGAGTGTCTTGCCGGATTTTTGGATGTGTTGATAGAGTTTCTCGACCCCTTGAAGTGGGATCAGGTCGACCTGAAAGGTTTCAACGTGACCGCCGTAACTACGAAGCTGTTCCGCTACTGTTTCAATTGCGAGATCTTCGGCAACGATCAAGAGATCGTGGCCATGCTGAGCAAACTGTTTAGCGAGCTCGAGACCGATACCACTAGATGCGCCTGTAACAAGTGTGTAAGGGCGAAATCCGTTTTGTGTCATCATTTGCATGTTGGTTTCTCCTAGGAATGAGTTAGTTCCCAGTTGCAGAGAGCATGCCAGATATTAAGCACTCAGTGTTGAGCGGTCTTGGAGAAGACATTGATGATGAGCACACCAGTAAGAATAAACCCGATGCCGATCGCTGCGGGCAGGTCGATGGCCTGCTTGAAGTAAAAATATCCGACGAGAGTGAGAATTAAAATTCCTGCGCCCGACCATATCGCATAGGCGATACCCAAAGGAATATCTTTGAGGCCAAGTGAGAGTGTGTAAAAGCAGATGATGTAGCCGAGAGCGGCGATGATAGAAGGTATGAGGCGAGTAAATCCTTCAGATGCCTTGAGGCTACTCGTTGCGATGCACTCAAGTAGGATAGCGATACTGAGATAGATCCATGGCGACATCAGATGGTCCTCAAAAAGAATTCACCGGTATTATCTCACGAATCAAAAACAGAAATGAAAAAAGCCTTCGAATCGTTAGATTCGAAGGCTTTTCCCTATTTATTAAGGGTGCACCGACCTACTTTCCCACAGTTAAGACTGCAGTATCATTGGCGCTGAAGAGCTTAGCTTCCGTGTTCGAGATGGGAACGGGCGTTTCCTCTTCGCTAAAGGCA
>SEDW01000090.1 GCA_004193325.1 Pseudomonadota bacterium
ATGATTTTCTGCAGTTCTTTGTCGTTATTCTCGAGGACGATCACTTCCTCGATGCGATCAAAGTTCACCCAGGGTTCAACCGTGACGGTCTGAGAGATGTTATCCGCTTCGTAGGAAATACGTGTGACCTTGCCGATCGGCAGGCCCTTTGAGAATCCACCGATGATGCCGGAAGTGACGAGCGTGTCGCCAATTCGAACTTCCACGCGGCGATTCAGTTTGAGCACAGCATCATTATCAGAGCCCTTCAGAACACCACGAATACGCGACCTTTGAAGCAGAATATCAATGTTGAAGTTAGTGTCGATTAAGAGATGCACGTCAGCGAACTTCATTCCGGCACGAATTACGCGTCCGACGACGCCTTCGGCAGTGACGACGGGCATTCCAACCCGCACGCCATCCTTCTTACCCTTTGAGATACGCATCGTTTTGAAGCTTGGATATTCCTGCGAGCCGACGATTTCAGCCACGATATGCGTGCCCTGAAAATGCTGCGCAAAGCCGATGAGCGAGCGAAGGCGCCCGATCTCATTTTGTTTTTCGTCATAATCGAGCATCTGGCTCTTGAGGACCGAGATTTCTTTGTTCAGGGCGGTGTTATTCGCCGAGACTCGCGTGAGATCGATGTAGTGAGTCCAAACGCCAGAAATAAGGCGCGTACCGGAGTCCCAGACATATTCAAAGGGATAGAGAATTTCCTGAGCGACGAGCAGGCCGTTCGACGAGGATACCCAAGGTCTCAGGGTCGACGAGAGGAAGACAAACGGAGATAGAAGAGAAGCGACAAGAACGACTCTCCAGAAATGGCGACGTTGCTCAGGATATCGATCTGGTCGAGAGCCTTACCGCTGCCCAATACGACTGCAGTCAAAGGATCTTCTGCGATCATGATCGGCAAACCGGTTTCTTCACGAAGAAGAATATCGAGGTTACGGATCAAGGCGCCACCACCGGCAAGGACGATACCTTTGTCGACGATGTCAGCTGCGAGTTCTGGAGGAGTCTTCTCAAGAGCGATACGAACTGTTTCGACGATCGTGTTGATCGGCTCCGCAATGGCTTCACGAATTTCTTCGGAAGCGATTTCGATCGTTTTGGGAATACCAGCAACAAGGTCGCGACCTTTAACATGCATGGTCTGAATATCATCATCAGGATACGCGGTGCCGATAGCAATTTTGATTTGCTCAGCCGTACGCTCTCCGATGAGAAGGTTGTATTTACGTTTCAGGTAGTTGACGATAGCTTCATCCATCTTGTCGCCGCCAACGCGGACAGACTTCGAGTAGACGATACCAGCGAGAGAAATCACAGCAACTTCAGTAGTACCACCACCGATATCGACGATCATGTTACCGCTTGGCTCGGAGATGGGGAGACCCGCACCGATCGCAGCAGCCATTGGTTCTTCGATAAGGTGAACTTCACGCGCACCGGCCGATTCTGCAGATTCTTTAACGGCGCGCTTCTCAACTTCAGTGATACCATAAGGTACACAGATGATGATGCGAGGCTTAACCATCGTACGACGGTTATGTGCGCGTTCAATAAAGTAACGAAGCATGGCTTCGGTAATTTCGAAATCTGCGATTACGCCGTCTTTCATAGGACGAACAGCCACGATGGAGCCCGGTGTACGGCCCAACATGTCTTTCGCCTCTTTACCAACGGCAAGAATTTTTTTGCCGCCACGTGCGTCGCGCTGTACAGCAACAACTGAAGGCTCGTTTGTGACAATCCCTTTACCTTTGACGTAAACAAGAGTGTTTGCTGTTCCCAGGTCAATAGCCAAGTCATTTGAGAACATACCTGCGAGCCAGTCGAATATCATCTCCGATCTCCTGTTTCCATTTGACGTTTCCATATGCAACTTAATATTAAACCACGATCTTGACTAAGCTCCAAACGAAGAGTTGCCTTGCCTTTAAAAAAAATCAAGCCTGTCTTGGGCTGGGGACGGATTGCCCCATCTCAGAAAGTCTGATCTTAACCAACGCTCATCAAATCGTGTAATCGTCACTTAACCAACTCTTGTAGATTGTGGTAGAACATTCGTTTTAGTGCGATATACTTTTGGTCGACATGTCAATAAGATAGAATCTTTTGGTACCAGTTTAAGGGGTAGTGGATGTTTAAGTGGAGAAAGACCGCGGATCTCGATTCAAAAGCCATCGGCAAATCGTGGATCACCTATGCTGTCCTAGGTACAGTTATTGTCACCATGGCATTCTTTGGCGTTTGCACTCCGCATGAAAACGGCGGGTTTGTACTCCCAACAGGGACCGCAGCCAAGGTTGATGGACAAAAGATCGACGCGATGGAATTCCGTCGTCGCTACATTCAGGCCAGCAACCAGCTTGAACAACAATACAAAGACAAATACGACGCCGTTGCTCTCAACGTTGCGCCCCAGGTCTTGAACAGCATGGTTCAAAACCTCGCCATGTATAAAGAAGCTACGAAGAACGGCATCAGCGCAAGCGATGACGAAGTTTCGAAGCTGATCATCGAAGCTAAGTTTTTCAACGGCGAAAACGGCAAATTCGACCCACAAATGATGGCTAACTACCTGAAAAACATGGGCCACACCGAAGCCAGCTTCACCGAAGAAATCAAGCGCGACATCGTGAACCAAAAGTTCCGTTCGTTCATCGCTGAGACTTCGCGTAGCTCGACCAAGGTCGCCGAACTCAACTATCTCCTCGACGATTCCAAGATTGATGTCGAATATCTTCGTCTCGATCCACAATCGTTTCCTGTAACCGTTGCACCTGCTGACGTTGACAAGTTTCTCGCCGGCGCGGAAGCGAAGAAGGTTCAGGAGTACTATGATCAGAACAAAGCCGAATTCAACCAGGAAGCGAAAGTCAAAGCTCGCCACATCCTGATCGCCTTTACCGGCGCCCGTAACGCTTCGGCCGAAGCCAGCGCGCGTAGCAAAGATGCAGCAAAAGCCTTGGCTACTAAGCTTTTGGCTGATGTGAAAAAGCCAGGCGCGGATTTCGCAGCCATCGCCAGCAAGAACACTGACGAAGCCAGCGGCAAGACCAAAGGCGGCGATCTGGGCTTCTTCAAGAAAGATCAGATGGTCAAAGAATTCGCGAACGTGGCGTTTGCAATGAAGGCCGGCCAAATTAGCGACCTAGTAGAATCACCATTCGGTTTCCACATCATCCGTGTTGATGCGGTTCAAGAAGCGAAGTCGACCACTTTCGAAGATGCAAAACGCGGAATCGCGGAAAAGATTGTCGCTAAAGAACGCCGCCCTCAGTTGATGAACGAGAAGCTCACCGCACTCCTCACCAATCTGAAAGCTGGCAAAGACGACTCGGCTTCTCTTGGCCTCGCTTGGAAAGAAACCGGTCCCTTCGCAGTTGGCGCACGCTTTATCCCAGGTCTTGGTCCAGACAAGGAAGCCTTGAAGGCCGTTTCGAATCTTAAGACTCCAGGTCAACTTCTTCCTGAAGCCCTGGACATCGGCGGCGTTAAATACGTCGTACGTCTTAAGTCGCGACAAGATGCTGACATCGCCAAACTCACTCCAGAAAAACGTGATGAGCTGGTCGAGTCAGCCAAGTACATGGAAGCCTACAGCCTCTTCAACACAATCGGTCAAGAGATCGAGAAGCGTTATGACAGCGAAGGCAAGATCTACAAAAACCCAGAATTCCTGAACTACGACAAGATTCTTCACGGTAGCAAAACCGCCAACGCGGACGATGCGGCCCAGTAAGATCCATAGATCTGGTTTCTAAGATAACCTTGCGCTATTCTTGAATTACTCATGAATACGCAAGGTTTCTCTTTTTCGGGGGCTCCCCATGACCACAGCACTGATCGTACGTAAGCCAACCAATCTCGAACAGCACCAGGCTCTTGAGGCGATGCACAAGGTCAAGGCTCCCGTTGACGACAACTATCGTCACTTCCTCGAGAAAGCCCATAGCGAACACTGCCGTAGTCTCGAAGTTCTTCGCGATTCCCTGAAGAGTCACAGCATCAAGTTCTGTGAAGTCTCGGCCGGGGAAGCCAAACCCGATATGGATTTCGATTGTGTCATCGCCCTCGGCGGCGACGGCACCCTGATCACCTCGAGCTATTACATCACCGACAGCACGCCGCTCATCGGCATCCGTTCCTCTTCGGCGAGCGTCGGTTTTCTCTGTGCGGGTGACGAAGCGCACATTCCAAGCATCATTGAAGCTTATCAATCGAATCAACTGCGCTTCACCGAACGAAACCGGTTCAAAGCCAACGTCCATCGCCGCGACGGCACAATCGAGACGTCGAGCATTGCCGCGCTCAACGATTTTCTCTTTGCGGCAGAAACCCCTGCAGCCACGACTCGCTACAAGATCAGCTTTCGGGACCGGGTCGAAACCCACAAATCGAGCGGCGTCTGGATCGCGACGGCCACAGGCAGCACAGCAGCCATCGGTGCGGCTGGCGGAACCTTCATGGGCCCTGCCGACCGTCACTTTCAATTCCTCGTCCGAGAGCTCTATCAGAAGAGCGAGGAAGGCCTTCTCCTCAGCCAGGGTTTCTGTGATGCGGATAAGGATGAGTTCTGGATCGAGAATCAATCGCCGGAAGCTATCGTCGCTCTCGATGGGGAAAAGCTCGTGATGAAGGTCGGCTTTGGGGAAAAGCTCACGTTTACGCAGGCGAGTCCAATTCGGGTGGCGAATCCGTTCTAATCCTTCGTTAGGACGAACAACAAAAGCCTCAGCATAATGCCGAGGCTTTTTTTATTTCGCGGAGTTTCTGGAGGACAAGGTTTAGACGAAGGCACTGACGCCAGTGATAGCGCGGCCAACGACCAGACTGTTGATTTGTTTCGTACCTTCATAAGAATAGAGCGCCTCGGCATCCCCTAGGAAGCGAGCAACCTTATTCGAAATCAAGATCCCGTTACCGCCCATGAGTTCCCGCGACATCGAAGTGATCGTGCGGCAGCCCACGGTACAGAATACTTTCGCCAGAGAAGCCTGCTCATCGCTCATCACACCGTTGTCGAGGAGCTGACTGAGGCGTCCGACCATGCACTGCATCGCGGTCAACTGAGAGAGCATCTGCGCGAGCATATCCTGGGTCAGCTGAAAGCTCGCGATCGAGCGGCCGAACTGCTGACGTTCCATCGTGTAGGCGAGGGTGTGTTCGTAAGCACCGCGGGCACAGCCCACGGCCTGCCAGGCAACCCCAGCGCGGGTCATCTTCAGGACCTTTGCCGTATCGCGGAAGCTATTGGCGTTCTGCAAACGACGGCTCTCAGGCACTTCGATATCGACCATGCGAATGATCGCGTTTTGTACGATACGAAGCGACATCTTGTCTTCGATCTTTTCCGTCACGAGACCAGGTGTTTCGCGGTCGACGATAAAGCCTTTAACCTGGTTATCTTCCTCATCTTTGGCCCAGATGATGATGAAGTCAGCGAAGGTTGCGTTACCGATCCACTTCTTCTCACCGCTGATGATCCACTTGTCGCCTTCGCGGCGGCACCAGGTCTTAAGACCCATCGAAGCTGCTGACCCGACGTCCGGCTCAGTCAAACCAAAGGCTCCGATCTTCTCCATCTTGATCATAGGCGGGAGGAATTCCATCTTCTGCTCTTCTGATCCGCAGAGGTAGATGGAGTTCAATGCGAGACCACTGTGCACACCGAAGAAGGTGCAGGTCGAGACATCGACCCGAGCGATCTCTTCGCCGATCATACCTTCGAGAATATTCGGACGTTCTTGACCACCGTATTTCTTCTCGATGGTCAAACCAATGATATTGAGGTCGCGCATTTTTGGAATGATGTGATGAGGGAATTCTCCGCGCATCCAGTAGTCCGTGGCGATCGGCTCAATCTCACGCAGCATGAACTGGCGAACGTTATCGAGCGTCACACGATCCTCAGGCTCGAGCCATTGGCGGGTATTGTAGAAGTCGCCGTTGATGGGCGGGTTCTTCGGGTTTTTTCTCTTTTTGATTTTGCGGGCCTGATCGAGGAGGAGCAAAAGATCTTCCTGACTCATATCTTTCAGAAAACCCATGATGGAGGGAATGTTGGCGAGCATACCCAGATCTTTCTTACTGACTTTCTCAGCGTGCTCATACGCGCCCTTCATCTTATCGCCCAAATCGCTCCAAAACGTTTCCATCTCGCTCTCCATTCGTGCAGTAGGGATGTCGGCTCGTCGCGCTCTATAGGAACTGAGTCGGCATGGGTCCATTTCTTTATAGAGGACTCTGACGCTGTAAACGAAGCTGATTTTGTGCAGCAATGTCTTAAGCGCTTGTTTCCATTATAATAAACAAAAATCATGAATAGAATGACGTGGGGCCAGGGCTCTTTCGAACCTTGGCCTATTTGAAGATTTTGACTAGATGTTGGAGGAAAATTTTGGGGGAAGGGGGCAGTGTTTTCTACATTCAGAACTTAAGTCCGATTCTTTTTCTGTCAAGTGAGCAACCGTAGAATTCTTCGGAAAACGTAGACTCAAATCCTTAACTCTTCCTCATCAAACTTTGGCGCTGCCTTTTCCGCTCGGAGTCGATACGGAAAACCAAGAACAGAACTTTTTCTCGAAAACTTAATTCCTATCTTGCAGGAAAGTATTTAAGACGATGATGAAAATCTCGACAGCTCGATCAGGAAAAAGAAGCAGAGCGCTTTTATACTGATTTTATAGTGTAAAAATCATTCCTCCCGTTTTGCTTTCCGGATACATCTCACTCAAAAGATCTGCTGTTATCTGTCTGGCAAAGCTTAAGAGAAAGATTAGACTTCGTCATTGAGAGCGAAATTTTCAAGCCTCGTTCTCTCAAGGAAATTGTAAAAAATCAGGGAGTGAGATGATGAAAACGATGAAGAGATGGATCTCGTCTTCGGTGGGTCTTCTTGCGGCCGGGCTTTGCCTGTTCGTAGGAGCAGAGTCCGCACAAGCGGTCGACAGTTTTGATGCTAAAGGAGGCGCACACATCGCGGTGTGGCGACCTTCCAATGGAACGTTCTATGTCTATAACCGCGCGACCGGTGCGACCAAGGTCCAGCAATGGGGATTACCTGGGGATATACCTGTACCGGCGGATTATGATGGCGATGGAACAACCGACTTCGCAATCTTTCGTCCGAGCGATGGCACCTGGTGGGCCATCTACAGTTCGACCGGTCAGGGCTGGTACTGGCAGTGGGGGCAACGGGGAGATATTCCTGTGCCGGGGAACCATTACACGAACAGCATCGAATTTACTGTATTCCGCCCATCGAACGGCACCTGGTACTCGCTCAATATCCGCGATGGAGCGCAGCATTCGAAACAGTGGGGGCAGCGTGGTGATGTTCCCGTTGCTGGTAACTTCTCGGTCGGCGGCTCGTTCCTGCTCCTGCCTCAACGCGGCTTCGCGGTCTGGCGCCCTGCAAGCGGCAACTGGTATATCTCGGATGCCTACGGAACGAAGAAGTATGCAACTCGCCAATGGGGAGCGTCTGAGGACAAAGTCGTTGCCGGCGATTACAACGGCGATGGTGTGCAGGATCTCACGGTCTGGCGACCTTCAAACGGCACCTGGTATTCGATCCTGAGCAACTATAGGACTGCACCCGCGGGCGGAACAACTAAAGCTCAGCAATGGGGACAGTACGGGGATATTCCGATCGCCATGGATTACGACGATGATGGCAAGGATGATTTTACCGTCTGGCGTCCGGAGAATGGCACCTGGTACATCCTGAAAAGCTCGGTCTATCAGTATGAAGCCTATCAATGGGGTCAGGTCGGGGACATTCCCGTCCCTTACTATGTCTCCAAACCTGCGCCGGTCGTGAAGTAGTTTCGACAATCCTCTGAGAATTCCGTCGATAGGTATCGGCGGGATTCTTCCTCGTAAATTTTCTTCAAGTCCTCTGCCTCCAATCGATCGAGACCTCCATTCATTTTTAACGCTAGTACGAAATGATTTTGCCGGCTAGAGTCGTGCTAACTCATCATCGTTACGCTCAATTGAGCTCAGACATTCACTTGTTTTGCTGTCCTATGGGACAGGGGAGTCGACGTTGAAAAATCTATCTCAATTCTTTGGTACCACTGCTCTACTTACGGCCTCCATTCTCTTCTCAGGCTGCGGCGCCAGCAATCCTACTCATAGCGAAGAGAAAATCTACGGTGGAACCAAAGTCCCGGCTGGTCAATGGCCGGGCACCGTTGCCATCACGAGCTTTCTGGGAATGCACTGCAGCGGCACAGCGATCACACCTCGGATTGTGATCACAGCTGGACATTGCGCGGGCGCTTCGATCGGCTCGACTTACGTCTATGTTGGTGAAGGCGCAATCTTTGGTCTCGTCAAAGGCCAATACAAGGCGACTCGTGTCGTCGCTTCTCCGCTCTACGCGCAGGCCGAAGAGGGCTGGAATGATATCGCTTACATCCTTTTGGATAAGCCTCTGGATCTACCTGCAAGCGCCTATATTCCAGTCTTGACTGATGAAGACGAGATGAAGGAATTGCTTGCAGTAGGGGCTACATCTCACCTCGTGGGATTTGGTAACCGCGAAGACGGCGGCACAGGGAAAAAGTATGAAGTCGATGCCAAAATCAATTCGGTGAACGACAATGAAGTGAACATCGGCGGCGACGGCATCGATTCCTGTCAGGGCGATAGCGGTGGTCCGGCTTACGGACAACTTGCAAACGGCGAATGGCGAGTCTACGGCGTGGTATCGCGCGGCGGCGCTTGCGGAACAGGCGGACTTTACGGCCGCATGAATGCAAATATCTGCTGGATCCAAGAGAATTCTGGCCAGGACCTTGGCTTGCCGAAAGGCTATTGCGACAAGACTTAAATCGGTCTTCGAGTTTAGTCTCGCGAAAGGCTCTTCCTCTTTGGGAAGGGCCTTTGTCGTTTGGGGATGAAATATTTTTAAAAAGGACTGTCTAGATTTTGAGCATATCGCTTGAATCAAAAGTTAACCGCTTTCGAAGCGGCAGGATCATAGCTATGGAATCTTATACAGTTTAGAACCGTTCTTCGCAAAAATACCAAAGATTTGCCAGAAATGATTTTGGCTCATCAATGATTTTTAACTGACTGACCCAATTCATTTTTCTCAATATGCTGTCCAGATTTCCGATAGCTCTATCGCTTATCGAAACTTTTTAGAGATCGGACATAGTCGTGCAAAAGATCCGCGTCTTCTTAAATCAACAGGCCTCACAAGGCGCTGAACGCGATTGGAAGAAACTTATTCGAGAACGCCTCTTTCGAAGCGAACTCGAGTTTGTCAGTCCGACGAGCCATCAGGCTTTCCTCGAAGAAATCGACCGCGCCACGCGCGATCAGATCGATGTCATCGTATCGGTTGGTGGTGATGGAACCATTCACGAGCTCATCCAGAAGCTTGCCGACCAAAAGATAACCTTTCTCGTTCTCCCCGCAGGAACAGCCAACGATTTTGCACGATCGCTGGGTGTTCAGAAGATGCGGATCAGCGATCTCCTCTCGATAGTTCGCGAGGGTGTCCCCAAAGAGATCGACTTGATCGAACTCAACGGCAAACTCATGGCCACCAACGGCGGTATCGGTGTCGTCGCTCAGATCGCCAACCGAGTGAATCATCTGCGTCGCACCGTTCCAGGATTCAAAAAACTTATGACCTATGGCAAGCAGGAGACCTACGGCATCCTACTCGCCTCCAAAATACTTTTTGAAGGCTGTGATTACTTCGAACTCAAAGTGCAGTGCGACCAGTTCAACGGGTTTCCTTGGATCCTATCTTATTCCTGAGCTGAACAAGGCTGGCGTCAAGGTCTATGCTTTGAGTCGGCAAGTCCGCTCCGATGAGGAGAATGTCACCTGGGTGCAGGCAGACATTAGCGATGAGTCGTCGCTCCTTCGTCCCGAAGTCATCGACGAGTTAAACGACATCGACTGCATCATTCACGCGGCGGCTCTCTATGATTTAAATGCAGGTCATGAAGAACTCTTCCGTCACAACGTGATGGGGACCGCCAATCTCCTGCACCTGGCGCGACTGCTCAAGAAAACGCCTCATTTCGCTCACATCAGTACCATTGCCATTGCCGGCAATGCGGCGATAAATTTCGATGAAAGTATTTTCGATGTGGGTCAGTCATTCCCCGATGAATATGCCTCGACCAAGTTCGCTGCTGAGCATCTGGTCCGCAGTGCTAACGATCTCTCGTCGCGAAGCATCTATCGCCTCGGTATCGTGGTCGGATCAAGCATCGACGGCTCGATGACCAAGATCGATGGACCTTATGTCTTGCAAAGAATAATCAAGAGCCTTGTGCCTTTGAAATCACAAATCGAAAAATTGAAATTTCTCCCCTTGCCCTATCACGAAGGCTCGCGGCTCTATATCATTCCCGTGGATATCGCATCCCAGATCATCGTCAAACTCACTCAGAAGGTGGCGACCCGGCCTGGCATCAGCACTTTCCACGTGACTGGCGGAGGTCGTGGCGTTTCCGTTCGACGCGCGCTCCAAACGATCCTTGCTCACTATGATATTGCGATGAACCCAATCCCC
>SEDW01000796.1 GCA_004193325.1 Pseudomonadota bacterium
AGGACAGTGATCGTATCGAAGTAGTTTTCGCTTTGGATCTTGTAACCCAGTTTTTTCAAACCGGTGGCAAGAATATTCGTCATCGCGAGAGTTCTCTCAGCGATCACCTTCAAGCCCTTAGGACCATGGTAGACGGCATACATCGAAGCCATGATCGCGAGGAGCACCTGCGCGGTACAGATGTTCGAAGTCGCCTTGTCACGGCGAATGTGTTGCTCACGAGTCTGTAGCGACAAGCGATAAGCACTCGCACCATGCGCATCCTTGGAAACACCAACCAAACGGCCTGGGATACGGCGTTTGAATTCATCTTTAGTCGAGAAAAAGCCTGCGTGCGGGCCGCCGTAGCCTAGCGGAACACCAAAGCGCTGCGAAGTACCAACAGCGATGTCAGCACCCATTTCGCCAGGCGATTTGAGAAGAGTAAGCGCGAGGAGATCGGTTGCAAACGTTACGATCAGGCCATCAGCCTTAGCTTTCGTAATGAGCGCCGCATAATCTTCGATCGAACCGAAGGTGTTCGGATACTGAAGAAGAACACCGAAAGAATCCTTTGAGATCTTCATCTCTTTAGGATCGACGACCTTCGTCGGGATACCGAGGGCTTCGGCACGCGTGCGAACGACTTCAATCGTCTGCGGATGGCAATCCGAAGCGATGAGGTAAGTCGCGCCAAGCTCCGAATCACAGATATCGCGGCTCATCGTCATCGCTTCGGCAGCAGCTGTGCCTTCGTCGAGGAGCGATGCATTTGAGATGGGCAGACCTGTGAGGTCAGAGACCATGGTTTGGAAGTTGATAAGAGCTTCGAGGCGACCTTGGGCGATCTCAGGCTGGTAAGGCGTATACTGCGTGTACCAGGCTGGGTTTTCAAGGACGTTACGCTGGATCACCGACGGCGTGATGGTGTCGTAGTATCCCATGCCGATGAAGGTTTTGAATATTTGGTTTTTGCCCATGATGCGGCGGAGCTCAGCAAGAGCTTCGTGCTCAGGCAGGGCTTTCGGCAAATCAAGGCTGCTCTTGGTTTGGATCGCATTAGGAAGTGCTGTCTTCGTGAGCTCGTCGAGACTTGCGTAGCCAAGCGTCTTCAGCATGGCCTGAATATCGTGATCGGTAGGACCGATGTGACGACTTGAAAAGTTTTGGATATTATTAGCTTTTTCCCACATACCCATGGACGATTACCCCATCTTTCCCAATTTAATTCGGACATCGGTAATCTATCCAATGGCTCGGGAAAAAGCAAAAAATCGGGTCATCTAATTTTAAATGGGAGAAGAGTCAGCGAACAGGAAGGATCAAAGGCAGGAGAAAAGCCAGGAAAGGTCATTTCCTGGCCATGCTGGATCACTCTTCTTCAGCGATCAACTTTTGGTAGTCGGCAGCCGAGAGGAGCTCGCCGTCATTCGATGCAAAAGAGATCTTCACGAGCCAGCCGCCCACATAAGGGTCGTCCGACAAGCCTTCGAGTTTTTTGACAAGAGCGCTGTTTACTTCGGTTACTTTGCCAGTGATTGGCATGTAGAGGTCCGACACAGTTTTGGTCGACTCGATGCTACCGAAGGTCGAACCCGCTTTGAACGACTCGCCAACCTTAGGAAGGTCGAGGTGAACAACATCGCCAAGTTGCTCTAGAGCGTAGGATGTGATGCCGATTGCTGCGCTGCTGGCTTCAAGACGGACCCACTCGTGCTCACGGGTGTACTTCAGTTCGTTGGGAAAGGACATGTGGACCTCAAGAGTAAGAGCACCACACAAGGAGAGGTGCCCGGTTATAGTCATGAAATATAGGACTCTTCTTTACTTAACCTTAGCCGAATATAGGGGTCTTTTAACGAGCTTCGCAAGTTTTCTTTTACCCCGAACATCGATGCTGATCTCGTCTCCAATCGCGCCGGCATCTTTTTCGATGAGGGCCATTCCACCAGCGCCTTCAACGGTTGGAAGAACCGAACCGCTAGTGACAACGCCAACCTTGCGATCGCCAACATAGACATCCAT
>SEDW01000797.1 GCA_004193325.1 Pseudomonadota bacterium
TCGCATTTTGCCCTGGCGCAAAGAGATTTTGAAGGGACTTCTTGGAGCGGATGTCATCGGTTTTCATACGAGTGAATACGTCGATCATTTTATATCGGCCGCTAAAGAGATTTTGAATCTTGAAGTCAGCGGCAACCACCTCCGCCTCGTCGATCGCCAGGTGCAGGTCGATCACTATCCGCTTGGAGTTGACCTCTCGGAATTGAGCAAACCTTATGCGGGAGAAAGCCCTGCGGCTGATGACCTCCGTCGGGTCAAGGCTGAACATCCCGAGTTGAAATTCCTCCTCTCAGTCGATCGCCTGGACTATACCAAAGGCCTGGCTCGTAAACTCCTCGCTTATGAATATCTCCTCGACAATAATCCAGAGCTACGCGGCAAACTCATGCTCATCCAAATCGCTCCGCCTTCACGCGGGGATGTACCGGCCTACCATGAGTTCCGTCGTCAGCTCGACGAGCACGTGGGCAGGATCAACGGAAAGTTTGCGACACCCGCTTATCAGCCGATCTTTTACCTGACTCGTTCCTTTCATCCGCAGGAAATCTACCAGATCTATAAAGATGTGGACGTGATGCTCGTCACCCCAGTCCGCGACGGAATGAATCTCGTGGCGAAGGAATTCATTGCCTCCCGCGATGATAACGATGGTGTCCTCGTCCTGAGTGAATTTGCCGGCGCCTCCTCGGAACTCCACGAGGCCCTCATGGTCAATCCTTACGACATCAATCAGATGGCCAAGGTTTTTCAAAACGCAGTGGAAATGCCGAAGCCCGAGAGACAATCGCGCATGGCCGCACTCCGGGAACGCGTGGTGAATTTTCAAACGTCCACGTGGGCGGAAAATATTCTCAAGCAAATCCGCTCGATGCCGGAGACCCTTCACAAACAAAATTTTGCCGATCCCAGGAGCCTCGCAGCCGAAATCGCTGGCAAGAAAAAGCCTTTGAAAATAGCGTTGGATTACGATGGCACACTCTTTCCCATCGTTCGTGTTGCTGCCACCGCTATTCCCGACCATGACCTGAGACAAATCATCAGAGATCTCGCTCTTGTCTCCGACCTCAACATCGTCAGCGGTCGCCCCATGCATGAACTCCGAAGCTGGTTTGCTGGCATCGGAGTGAAACTCCACGCGGAGCATGGCGCTGTGAGTGATGAAGAAGGCCTGAGGCCAAGTGTTACAACTGCGGAAACGCAGACCTTCGATCGTCTCTCGGCCGCCGTTCATCTCATCGCCAAGAAATTTCCTGGGACAAGGGTGGAACGCAAACTCTTCAGTTGCTGCTTTCACTACCGCAATGCCGAGGAGCACGACGGACTTGAGGCGAGCGAAGCATTCAAGACTCTCGTCAAAAACGAGTTCCCTATGCTCGAAGTCATGAGTGGCAAAAAAGCTGTCGAAGCTCGTTTTCCCCATCTTCACAAAGGGATTGTGGTCAAAAGATTGAGCGAGGATGGAGTCGAAAGCTGCCTCGTCGCGATTGGCGATGACCGGACGGATGAAGATATGTTCGAAGCGGTTCCGGAAACAGGATTTTCCGTAGTCGTCGGCGGACATCCCTCTCATGCCCGCTTTCGTTTGCGGGATAGTGAAGACGTTCGTGCCCTTCTGCAGGAACTTGGCAAAATTTTGAGTCTTGCTCAAGAACCTCGCGATTCCCGGGAATTCCCGATGAAGCAGGGGCTTCGCTGAGCCTCGGATGGGAAGAGCCTGAAAACTTCCCTATTCCTTCTGATTTTTGCATTTTCTCTAAAACACTAAGCGCGCGGAACCTTTTAATTATGGTTCCGCGCTTTTTTTCGTTCAGAAAACTCTAGCCTTACCGATGGAGAGAGTGAGTCGATTTTTTAGAGAGGAAGTCCCCATGCATAGATCCATCCTGGTCCGTTCCGC
The DNA here is from genome assembly GCA_004193325.1 of Pseudomonadota bacterium. Taxonomy (GTDB): domain Bacteria; phylum Bdellovibrionota_B; class Oligoflexia; order Oligoflexales; family Oligoflexaceae; genus Oligoflexus. The sequence goes on from SEDW01000797.1 coordinate 1,898, forward strand.
TATCTGTCTCGCATTGCTGCAGACCGCCTGTTCGGAAACGAGCAATTTCAAAGGCAGCCCCAAATCAACGGCACCTCAAGCGATCGATGCTGAGCCGGAAGTGGC
>SEDW01000798.1 GCA_004193325.1 Pseudomonadota bacterium
GCAATACTTAATCTCTACTTCGACTTGGATCAAAAAAAATTGCTTCCACGACCTACCTTACGTCAGAAAGATTGGATTAGCTTGCGTTCTTTGAAGCTAACGATCCTCTTTAGCGCTGTGCGCAGGCGTTCCATATAATCATCGGAAGATATTTCGACTGCCCCGAGACTGGCGAGATGGGGCGTAAGAAACTGTACTTCCAATAATGTCATGCCCCGGGCCTTCAAATGATTCACGAGGCCTAAGAGCGCCACTTTGGATGCATCAGTCTCTCTGTGAAACATGGATTCAGCAAAGAAGGCCCCTCGTATCGCGATACCATAAGTCCCCCCGACCAGACGATCGTCCTCCCAGACTTCGACCGAGTGACCATGTCCCTCGCGATAGAGGGAAACAAAAGCCGCCCGGATCTCTTCGTTAATCCAGGTTTCCTTTCGATCCGCACAGGCGTCGATCACCCCTTCGAAATCCTCATCAACCGACACACGAAAATTTTTCCGCTTCATCGTACGAAGCAAAGTCCTCGATACATGAAAATTGTCGAGTGGAATGACGGCGCGAGGATCGGGATGGAACCAACAGATTTCCTCAGTCTCAGGATGAGGCATGGGAAAGTAGCCATTGGCATAGGCTGAGATGAGGAGTTCAGTTGTAAGTGCAATCTTCATCCAAAGCCTCGTCTATGACGAAAGGGTAGGGCACCGATCGCGCTGCCCTCAAGATTCAGATAAAAATATGACCTTAGCGTGGCCTGTGATGCAAGCGTAATCCTCTTTCATCCGTGTTTGGCGCTGAGGGAATATATTTTGAGCAGCTCCATAGAAAAACGGCGCTGGAATGTCTTCCGCGCCGTGACTTTTTTTGGAAAGGATCAGATGTTTTCCGCGACCCAGCCGTCCGACTTGTCGAGTACCGAGTTATAGACCTTGGATTCGACGAAGATATCAAAGAGATCTTTGTCGATCTTGTGGACCTTCACTTCCATTTCGAGAATCTCGAGAGCTTTGCCGACCGGAACCGCCTTTTTATAGGGGCGATCCGAGGCCGTAAGAGCATCGAAGATATCAGCGATCGTCATCAGACGGGTCTGAGTCGGGATTTCTTCTTCAAAAGAGCCTTTGGGATAACCGGTTCCGTCTAGCTTTTCATGATGCTTGCCGGCGATCAGTGGCACGTTCGGGAAGGAACGTCCCCAGGGAATCTTGCGCAAAAATTCATAGGTGTGAACCACGTGACTCTGAATCTCAGCGAATTCTTCGCGCGTCAGTGATCCCCGGGAAACGCTCAGGGCGTGCAGTTCACGCTCCGAGAGGAAAGGTCGGGACTTGGTGCGGGAGTCGCGGAAACTGAGGTTGCCGATATCCTTAAGACGTTCGAAGCCGCCCTGTTCGAGAACAGTGGGTTCGTTGCATTTTTGAATGAAGGCGAGGAACTCGTCGAGTTCACTCAAGCGATTCTCGTAAGTGAGGCGATAGGTATCGGCGCCAAAGCCTGGGGCAACAATGGCTTTGCCCGTGAGAAAGTCGATGTACTCGCGAAGGTATTCGATCTCAAAGCGAGAGCGGATGTGTTCAAAGCGTTCCATGAGAATATCGTATTCCCAAGGATAGAGTTTTTTGGCTTTGACGAGAACCTGTTCGCGAACGCCGAGCTTACCAAAGTCATGGAGCAGCGAGGCGTATTCGATTTCTTTAAGCTGACGCTTGTCGAAGTAGGTGTCTTTAAAACGGCCGTTATCGATACCGTTGAGAATCTCGGCCATGCCGAGAGTCAATTTTGAAACACGGTGCGAATGACCGCTGGTCGTAGGATCTCGTTGTTCGATCGCGGTGACCGCGGCGTTGACGAAACCATCGAAGAGCTGCTCCTTCTCAAGGGTGAGGAGCGCATTCTCGAGAGCGATACCCGCTTGCTGAGCGACGATTTCCGCATATTCAATGTCAGTCGCGCTGAATTCGGTCACCGACTTAGTGAAGTCCGAGACGCCGCGCAGACTCTTGGT
>SEDW01000091.1 GCA_004193325.1 Pseudomonadota bacterium
GGCGGAGCCGAGTCGAGTGTCACACCCTGCATCGAAGTGTAGGCTGTCGTGAGACCGGCGCCTTGACTTTCGAAGACCGACGCAAGGTCAGTGTAGGTCATGATAAAGTGTTTGTGAGCGGTCGACACCAGCACGTGCATCTGCATCGTTGGGACAGTGCTATGAGTGTATTCTGCATAGTAAAGGTAAGCATCCATACCGTTCGCGAGCTTGATGGCGTCTGCGCTGCGAATCGAGTAGTTGGAAATCGCGGCGCTCGCATTCGAGTTGCCTTCGATAATCTTCTTGTAATAAAGGTCTTTGGTCGCGTCGTCCATTGGCACTGCATCGTCAAACATCATTACGCGCATGCTTGGACGAAGTGTGAAGACACCGGGGACATCAGCAGGCTTAGGCGCTTGAAAGAGGAGACGAGCTCCCGATCCGCCTGGGATAACTTCCCAACCTGCAGGAGGAATGATCTTGAATCCAGCTTCTGGAATCTCTACTGCGCTGGAACCATCAGCCATGAATGTTGCAGGCTGCTTTGGAACTTCTGCAGGGACGGGCGGCGGTGCTCCTGCGCCTTGGGCAAAGGCCTGGACGGAGGAGACAGAAAGACAGAAAGCGATGAGTAAACGTTTCATATTTTGGACTCCTTATCCGGCACGTGCGATACGAATGTTATCGAAAATACCGTTGTAGCTAGGATCTTCGAGTGTATATTCTTGGATACATTCCTCAAAGTGGCTCAAAGCAGACGGATCGATTTCGAGAAGACCGTACGCCGCAGCAGGGTTGCGACTTTGGAAAGCGTTGCCTTCGATTTCGATCGGTACCGCAGTTTCCATGCGAACGACGAGATCGAGAGACGTTCTAAAACGGTGTGTGGGATGCCACTCAGCCGAGCTTGATGCGCGGTAGAGAGCGTAGAGGCGCCACATACCGGTTTGGTTGTTATCAGCGAGACGAGTTTCCGTAACGAAGAAGCAGTAGTCACCGCGTTCCACGAATTCGCCCATCGATTTATAAAGAGTCTGAACCGCGTCCTCGCTCTTCTGGCTCAAATCCCAAGCCTGTTTCGACGTGAGTTTGACGATCCAGTACTTGGAAGAATCTTTGAACTTGGGCTGGGAAAGAGACATCAGGCTCTCCTCGAGCTGAAGCGAAGGATATCCAAGGCTCATATAACGCTCTTTCGAACGGTTGAGGTAGTGACGGGCTTTTTTAATTTCGTCGGCTCGGCCAGACGCTTCTTTGAAGACGGAGAGACCAAGGAGGTGGAGGATGTCTGGATCCTGGCCTTCCATCTTGCGATTAAGGCTTTCGAATTCGCTGACGGCAACTGTGGTGTCCTGAGTCAGGTATGAGGCGTAGGCGTAGAAGAATTGATATTCACTGTGCTGAGGAAATTCCTCGCGCAGTTGTTTCGACCAGCGAACCGCTTCTGAGTAGCGTTTCTTGGCGAACTGCTGATGGAAGAGAATTTCCGCGTGCAAAGGGTTGCCCGGGAAGGACTCGTCGATGGCTGTGATGGATTTACGGTATTCGCTAGGCATCTTTTCCGAGTGGAAGAAGAGGCTGGCTCTACGGAGTTGAAAGTAGTCACCGCTGATGCGCTGAAGGGTGTGAGCGGCCTGCTCTTTCACAGCGTCGTCATCAGAGAGGATCATCGTGAGTTCGCGGGCATAAGAATCGTTGCCGTATTTGCGAACCGAACGCCAGAGGATAACGGAAGCTTCGCGTTCGCCGAGTTCATAACGAGCAAGGGCGACGAGTGCGGTTCCGCTAACAAGAGAGATGAGACCAAGAGAAATGTTTCTCTCAAGGTGCGTGACGAGTTCACGCAATCCATCGTCGGCTTTATCTTCAGCTAGAGTTTCGATCCAGAGGCGATAGTAGGCTTCACTGTTCGCCGATGTGCCTTCGCCGAGTTCATCACTCAGGAGTGCCAGGGCGCTTTCACGCTCACCTTGCCAATAGAAGCGCAGAGACTTCAAATAGGTCGCTTCTGGTTTCGGGCGATTTAGGAGCCAGCTCTTGGATGGGCGCTTGGTCATCGGTTTATCCTCTAGTCGATAGCTGAGACACTGGATTCAGCGTTCACTATCAATATCGGGAGGAATGGCCGAAAACTTGAGCTTAAGCTTTCAATTTCACGGGGGAAAAGTTTACCGAGCGTGCGGAGGTAATTACTGCCTACGCTCGGATGTACAAATCATTGACAATTTTCAGCTCGCGATCTGAGACTTGGCTCCGTTTTCGTTAGCACGGTACCCAGCGAGGTCGTGAACCGCCGCAAGGTCGCTCAAACTATTAGCAGCGTAGAGCTCAACTTCGTTCGAACGCTCGATCAGGAGGTCGCGGAAATCAGAGTAGCAGCTGTTGCACATGGCTTGGCCGCTCTGAGCAGATTGAACTTCGCCCCAGACTGTAAGTGCAGTCCAGGCATGCGGGCTGAATTCACGACGAGCGATTTTGCGTTCTTCATCACAAACGGCGCAGCGATTCTGGGCGGAATTGTTCATAAATCCTCCGATTTGCTTTTAAGGATCCCTCAGCAAACAGCGTGCAAAAGCTGTTTACGACTCCACAACAGAAGTACTGATTTACTGAAGACACAAGGGGAACAGAGACCTTGTGCTCAGAAGGACAGTGCCTTCGGTGCTGCTTAGAGAGATTAAATTTATATGTAGTGCTCGACCTACATTCTCCATATTCGGACTTTAGTGTCAACAAAAATTCCGAAGGCCCGGAGCGGATACTGCCGGGCCTTGGATTGGAGAAGCTTAAGAACCACTGAGGAAAAAGAAGATATAAATTTACTTACAAAATTTCGTATAGGAGAATTGAAAGATTAAACAAGATAGCCTTAGTTTAAAGCACGATAAGGCGATCTATCGTAATAATATTTCATGATCTCCTGCTTGATGTTGTGCAGTCTCAAGCTCTCAACCGGATAGGTGAGAAGGGGCTTCCAGATGCTGTTAGCCTCGTCAGTCGCACCGTTACGGTACTTCACCAACCCACGTAGGTAGATTACCTCAGGGTCATCATTACTGGCGCTGTCTGCAAGATAGACTTCGGCTTGTTGAGCGCGTCCGAGCTTTAAACATCCATGGGCTAAGATGCGCAATGTACGCTTATCGCTTCTCAGACCAAGGTCTTGGCTTAGTTTCGTGTATTCAATAGCCTTTTCGAGACTCACTCCTCGCCATATATAACAGTCCGCCTGCTCTAAGTAGGCGCGTGCACGCTGTAAATCATCGATTCTTGGCAAAAGAAGCATTTGGTCAAACCACATACTGGCTGTTTCCAATTGCCAAATTTCACGGAACAAAACACCAAGTGCCCAGTAGATGTTGGGACTGTCAAAATTGGTGTTTAGCAATTTTAACAGTTCGAAGATACCCTTCTGGGCATCGAAGGTCGAAGACGCCTGTACAAGTTGCTTTACGCTCTCCTCATCGCCCTCTGTGTAGAGGTAGCGAAGCTTGGTCCTGACGTAGACGAGTTCGATGCAGCGCGCTTTGCGAAGCTGCTCCGTCTTCAAATCAAATTCCGTCCAGTTCAAATCCTCTTCGTCACCGGCACTCAAGCGATCGAGTGTGGAATCGTAGACGTCGATATCAATCTTCTGCCGAGTCAGCTCGGAGAGGCAGCGGACTTCGAGGAGGAGATAGGTAAGACTCCAGGGTTCGTTTTCGAGGAGCTTACGAATTCTCTCCATGGCGTTGCCATAATTATTTTTGCGGAACTCATAGTTTGCGTGAAGCCAGTTGAGTTCGCTCAACTCATCCGGCAGAAGCGATTTTTGATCATCGATCTTGCCGAGGAGTGTGCGAGCCTGCTCCGGATCATCGTGTTGCATGAGGAAAGATGCATATTTAAGAGTAGAGTAGCGACTGTAGGAATCGAGTTCGTACATTTTCTCAAAGGCGCGGCGAGCTTTATCCTGGTGACCGAGCTCGAGATAGAGGTCAGCCATGTGACCTTGAACTTCTGGGTCCTGATTGTATTTGCCGGTCATCGCCATGAGCAGACTCATGAGTTCGTTGCGATCGCCTTCGTCTTCGACCAGTTTCTTCAAACGTTCTTTGCTGATCAGATATTCTTCGACATTGACCTTGGCAAGCTTCAAACGAACGACCATGAGACAAAACCGAATCTCAGGTTGATCGGGATGAATCTTGTAAGCTTCTTCGAAAAGTTCTTTGGCGAGATTGAATTCGCCGACCGACACGAACTGCGCTCCGATCTTTTGCACCATCTCAGGATTGGTGATTTCGGACTTCAAAATACGGCGATACATCTCAAGGGCAAGAGTGAGTTCAGAGAACTCCTCAAGAACCTTGGCAGAGAAATAAAGGATCGATTCAGAAGATTTCTCGGCTTCGAGAATCTTGTGCGCGACGAGGCGACCCTGATGCCGTCTTTGGGTGGCAGTCGTGTCATCCATATCGTTTTCGGCGATTTTCGCGCTGGCGAATTTTTCAAAGAGTTGAATTTCGAGCGGGGCAAAGCCCTTGCTCTCGACCCACCATTCACTCAAGGTCTTGATTGCAATCTCAGCGGCTTCAAAATCATTGCGATCAGTAAACTCATTAGAGAGTTTGCGATGGGTTTCAAAGTTGCCGTAAACATTGTAAGGAGCAAGTTCTTCAAACTGAGTGAAGTACTGATCGCCCTTTTTCTCTTCGCCCATTTGATAAAAGACCTGGCTCAGACCAAAGTAGGCCGGATGCCAACTGCTGTCGAGGTTGAGGCATTGTTCGTAGGCTTTTTTCGAGCGTTCCAGATTGTTTTCGATTTCGTAGCAGTAGCCGATGCCGTAGTAGATGCCAGCATTCGGTCCCACTGTGCGAAGGATATCCTGATAGCGGTCCAGAGCATCTTTGTTGCTCAGGGCATCGGTATGTTGTTCAGCAAAGAGATGAGCGAGTTTGAGAGTGAGATTTGTTGGGTTCTCGCTGCTTTGAGCGGCATAGGCATCGACCAAATCATTGAGCTTGTCGACCTTTGAGGCGAGCTCGATGCGGCGAAGGTGTATGAGGAGATCATCTGCATACTGAGGGGATCGGACGAGATCCTCTAGAATGGCTTCTGCTTGTTCGTAATCCTTTACGAAAATACACTTATTAGCTTCGTTAAGCTTAGGATTACTGTTGATCTTGCGCATAGTGCCTTCTCCAACCCACGTTTCCTCGCTTATCGACTCAGCTTTCTTAAACTGAAACGAAAACGACAAGGAAACGTTAGGCTAAAGAAAAAGCGGGAGGGATAGGTCAGCGCTTATGAAGGCTTAGCAGAAATTTTGACATTTTTTCTAAAGCTAAATTGAAGAAATTTTCTTTGTGACAAGAAAGCCTTAATCAAAACATAGGCCATGGCGGCGATCAGTCCACCCCACCAAGGTAGCTTTAGCTCAAAAGAAACAAGGAGATAGGCCCATCCTAAACTGAGCGAGAGGAGTCTTGAATGCTGCGGCCAGCTCTTGATCCTTACCGCTCGTCTCCATGAGAATCCTTCGTTAGCACTCTTCTCGTAAGGAAGCAGCGTGGGTATCAAGGCTGGTACGTGAAAGCGGTAGCGTAAGAGCCTCGTGTCGGGGCGTGCCTTTATGCTTTCGAGTTCGATGTAGAAGAGCCAGGGTAGGAGCAGGAGCACGAGTATGACGGCAGGGAAGGATCGTGCTGCAATCGCGAGTCCAAAGCTCAGGAGCCAGTAGGCGAGCGTGTTAGGATTTCTCACGAATCGATAGGGACCGGCGATGATCGGCGGCTTTTCTTTGTAGCCGTGTTCCCAGATGAGAATGGCAAGGCCTGTGAGGGTAAGTCCGGCTCCCCAGATAAGGGAAAGCTGAAGTGGATCAGGCATAAAAAGAGCGGAGAGAAGGATGCCTTCTTCCGCCAGGAAAACTGAGATTTTTTTGTTCAGGTCGGTATTTAAGAAAGGACTGCTGCTGATGCCGCTTCCAGTTCCGCTTTTTTTTCCGACTGAGTTTTCAACGTTCGCCATCGTTTGTAATTCCATACCCACTGTTCGGGATAAAGTTGAATTGCTTTGGTGATCGCTGTGGCCATCTTCTGCGTGAGAACCTGCTCATCAGAAATTTCATGGGCCGCTTCCACAACCGTCTCAGAAACAATTCTATATTCCCAGGGCCCGGTCCGCATACAGAAAATCGCGATGACGGCCGACTGGTGGCGTGCAGCAAGCTTTGCAGGGCCTGCGACAAATTCTGTGGGCTGTCCCAAAAAATCCACGATCGGGCCAACTCGCCCTTCGGGTTTCTGATCCATCACAAAGCCGAGGTTTCCGCCCTGCTTTAGGGTTTTCATCATATCCCGCAGAAGATTTTTGCTGTCGGTCCAGAGGATCTGCGTGTTGCCGCGACCTCTGAGCTTGTCGAGGACTTCAGTAAACTCAGGAAGCTTCGAAGGCTTCGCGAGCGCGACGAAGGTCTTGCCGCTGACTTTGGCCGTGAGACTCGCAACCATCTCCCAACTACCGTGGTGAGCCGTGGCTACGATCATACCTTTGCCAGGCGCGCTGAGGCGCTCGACCTCACGACCCAGTTCGTCGAGCCCTGCGACTTGAATGAGATCGCGACGACTCAACTGATGCTTGAAGGTCTCAAGGGCTACAAGAGCTTGAGAACGAAAGACCTGGGATTGAAACGTTGTCGAGAAGGAGGACTGACCGGGGAGCTTATAAACGCGATTGACGTTTTCCTCAATGAGGCGTTGATCGCGTTTCATAAGTCTCGGGGCAAGAACGGAATAAAGGGATGCGATCCAAGGCACAAGGGCCTTGGGAATCAAACGGATAAATGAGGCCAAGAGAAACAGACAACCCTTGATGAGTGCTGATTTCAACGACGGAGTTCCTCTCTGAGCAACATGGCTTTGTTATAGAACTCGCTGGCTTTGTAGGACGAACGAACGAGTGGTCCGGAGGCGACCGACATAAAGCCGAGTTCTTTGGCAATCACGGCCAATTCATCGAACTGCTCGGGAGGAACAAATTCTTTGATGGAAAGGTGACGCTTCGATGGGCGCATGTACTGGCCGATCGTGATGAAGTCGACATCGTGCGCCCGAAGATCTTTGAGTGCGGTCACGACTTCGTCCATCGTCTCACCAAGGCCAAGCATGATCGCAGACTTCGTGAAGAGTTCGTAGGTCGTGAGTTCTTTCACACGCTTTAGAACTTTCAAAGACTGATCATAAGAAGCGCGAGCATCACGAACCCGTGGTGTCAGACGACGAACGGTTTCGATGTTGTGTGCGTAGACTTCCGGTTTCGCCTCGAGGATCGTGACTAGCGAAGCGTCTTTCGCTTGAAAGTCGCCGCCCAAAAATTCTAAAAGAGTCGTCGGGCTTTTCTCACGAATGGCTTCGAAGACTTTTTTAACGTGTGCGGATCCACCATCTTCGAGATCGTCGCGGTCAACCATAGTCAAGACCGCGTATTTGAGTTTCATCATGCGGACGCTTTCCGCAGTCTTCTCCGGCTCAGTATTGTCGAGCCAGCCTTGAGGATTGCCGGTTTTCACGTTACAAAAGCGGCAGGCGCGCGTACAGGTATCACCGAGAACCATGAACGTTGCGGTATTGGTGGCCCAACATTCAGAGATATTGGGGCACTTGGCCTCTTCACAGACGGTGAAAAGGTTTTTCGATCGCAGATCGCGTTTGATGTCGAAGAAGGTGTCCCCTGTGGGGATCTTGGTCTTAAGCCAAGATGGCTTATTTATATGTAGGGCCTGAGTGCTATCTCTGGCTTCAAGCTCACTCATGAATCACCTCTTATCTCACATTTTTAACCCACCGACTTTAGCATCGAAGATGGGCCGAGGCTAGCAAGGATCAGTCGCACTCTGCGTCGAAACATGTTAAGCATCAGCTCCGAAATGCCTCTAAGGATTCACTATGCAGTCTCATCATACTCGTTCCGAACACCGCGAATCTCTCGTAAGCAACCGCAATTACAAGATCTGGGGCCAGACTATCAGTCAATTGGCTAAGACGCCGAGCAATCTCGAAAAGCCGCGCGCCGAGTATTCCGATCTTGAAATCGCAGGTTACGTCTTGCAGGAACATCGCGACGACGTTGTGCGTTTGTGGGAAGCGTTTACGACCGATAGACAGGAAGTTTCCCGCTATCTGATGGATCCTAAGCGCGAAAGCATGGTTTACCTCCTCGGCTTTCACCTGGCGAACCAGGCCCGGCTTGCTGCCGTCCTCGATCGCTCGGAGTATCGTCACAAGCTCCTTTCCCAGATCAGCGCTGCAGAAGCCGTGCATCTGATGGACCTTGGTTGCGGTAGTGGAGCCTTGAGTCTTCTCACCGCTCAGGAACTCTGGAGCTATCGCGAAGCTCTGGATATCACCTGGGAGATGGTCGATAAATCAGCAGCTTTCCTTGAGATGGCTGCCCACGGAATCAAACTCCTCAAGCCCGATGCACACCCTGTGCTTCGTCGCCAAAAACTTGATGAATATCTCAGTCGTGAAGTGGCTGCTGGTCCGAAAGACGGTCTCGTCTGGTATCAGCTTGGTTATGTTTGGAACGAAGTGTCCCGCCATGCCCGTACCACTCAGCTCCTCATGCGCCTTCTCGAAGGTGGTCTGCAAAAAGGCCAACGCGTCATCACCATTCTTGAGCCTGCCAGTCAGGAATTGGCGCGCGAAGCGATGGAACTGCGCGATCGTCTGGTCGAGATGGGCTATCAGATGCTTTATCCCTGCCCACACAGTCAGGGCTGTCCGATGCTCGAGTCGAAACGCGACTGGTGTTATTCGGAAGCGGTTTGGGATCGTCCTCCTCTCGTCAAGAAAGTGGATCGCATTCTCAAGATTGACCGTCAACGTATCGGTGTCAGTGCGTACGTGTTTGTTTCGCCTGATCTCATCGAAGACGGTCATGTGAAACTTGGCAAAGAAGGCTCGGTCGTCGTTGGTCGTCCGGTTGAGAAAGCCTCACGCGATCCTTTGCTCGAGCAAAAATCCTATCTCCTCTGTGCTCCTGAAGTGAGCATCGACAAGGTTAAGGCTTCCCGTCACAAGGTTGAACTCCTCCGCGGTCAGATCTATCGTGATATGCCCGACATCGAGCGCAAGCCAAAGGCAGCCGAAGGCGAACGTCGTCCTCCACAAAAGGCGCGTAACCCGAACGCTCCAAAGAAGACGTTCCGAAGAGATGATGGCGCTTCCAAAAAACCAGCAGGCACTGGCGGCAAACGCATCAGCCGCCGCCGCGATGAAGACTAAGATTTT
>SEDW01000799.1 GCA_004193325.1 Pseudomonadota bacterium
CTGATGCTGGCCGAATGGTTTGCGCTCAAAACCAAACCCCGCGCTCACCTTAAGATCGACACCGGCATGTCCCGTCAGGGTTTTCTCCCTGAGACCCTCGACGAAATTCTCCCCGATCTCAAAAAGAACAAAGATCGCCTCGTCGGCCTCTGTAGCCATTTCTCAAACGTCGAGGATGTGCTGGATCAATCCTATGCGCTCCAGCAACTCGCGACTTTCGAACGGGTATCAAAGCGCTTGAAGGACGAAGGCTTCGATCTGATGGAACACATTTCCGCCAGCTCCTCGGCCTTGATCATGCCCAAGGCCCGCTTTGCGATCTCCCGCATCGGCATTTCCCTCTATGGAATGTGGCCCTCGCGCACAAACCAACTCTCTTTCATGCAGAGTCAGAGCGAAAAGATCGAACTCAAAACCGCCATGCGCTGGATGACTGAAGTCGCGATCGTAAAAAAGGTTAACAGCGGCCAATTCATCGGCTACGGCTGTACCTACAAAGCCTTACGAAACATGACGATCGCGGTCCTTCCCGTCGGCTACTACGAGGGTTATCCAAGGATCGCCAGCAACCGTGGCCACGTCCTTATCCAGGGCGAACAGTGCCCGATCGTGGGGCGGATCTGCATGAACATGATGATGGTCGATATCAGTCACCTCTCAAACATCGAAGTCGGAACCCCTGTGACCCTCATCGGCCGTGACGGAACCGAAACGATCGAAGCGAGCAACATCGGCGATTGGGCTGAGACGATTCACTATGAAATCGTCACTCAACTCAATCCGGCCATTCCCAAAGAACTGAGTTAAGCGATGCACCTCTGTCAGCTCGAATTCTATAGCTATGACCTCGAGGCGAGTCTCGAATTCTCGGGGAAGATCTTAGGCTGGAAACGTGTTCCCGTGGCGATTCAGGGCCAGGCGATTATCGAAGTGCCTGATCAAAGTCCTTACGGCATCAGCATAAGAGAACGCAGAAGGCCAGAGGCCGTGGAAACGCTGCCTGCCTTGACGAGTTATTTTGAAGTGAAGTGTAAGCTCGATGAGCTGAGAGACGAATGCGCGGCCCTCGGGGCCACGATTCTTCAGGAACCCACAGCCGTCACAGGCTATGGGCGGGTTATGCTGGTCGAAGATAGGGGAGGGCTTCGCTACGGTCTCTACGAGGCGCGTTTTGAAGGCCCGAGACGCTCAGTCCCGAAGGACTGACCGATAGAAGATTACGCGTGAACCAAACGTCCATCAGCACCGACAGAAACCTGCTCGGTGACTCGGCCGCCTTGGAATTGACCTGGATTTGGCACTTTCCATTGGCGATCGATAAAGAGCTGAGCCACCGCACCGCGGATACGACGGTTTTCCGAAGTATCGTCAGCGAGGAAAGGCAAAAGCTTTTCTTTCACATCATCCGTCGTCTGAGCGATCAAAACTTCGGCTGCTGCGTAACGCACGCGCTCATCCGAATCGACCAGAAAGTGGGAGATTTGCGGAATGAGGTCATGGAGCTGATAGTCGCGGAGGTAACAGAGAATGTCATAATTCTTGTCAACTTCGTGCTGAGTGAAAGAGACTTCGCCGTAATTCAAAGCCGCTTTCAATGAGTCGACAACTACTGCGTCCTGGCCCAATTCATAAAGAATTTTGATTGGCCAAGCGATGCGACTGGTCTTTTGCAACCAGTCTTTGAGGAAGGGAATTGCTTTCTCGCCGTGACGGGAAATACCCTTCATCGCCAGTTCCGCCGCGCGATCCACTCGCTTGCCCTTACGGCCATCAAAGTACTCTTTAACACTTCCAAACATACCCGTGTGTCCTGACTAATGGTTGCGATATTGAATCAATCAAGTATCGGAAAGACATCTATAACAAGTTCTTCGCCAAACTTATCCTGCAAATCGCGTTTCACGCCATTCATGAGAGTAAGTCTGGAAGACGGACAACCTTCACAGCCTCCGCCGAGACGGATTGTAGCGATGGCGTCCTGATAAGCTTCTAAGCGAGCAAAGCCCGAATGCAAAGCCAACATCTGCGAAACCGGACCTTCCAAATGCGTCGCGATCTCAAAGCCTGTGCCTTCAAATCGTGGAGATGTCAGGGGTTCACCAAAGTCGCCCTCTTTATCAACGCCAAGCAGCGAGCGCATTGCATCTTCTGCTTCATCAGCCGTTAATCCATGCGTGATGCGGCCCGAAGGTTCGTGCAAAGCCTGCCAGCTGCCATCTAATTTTGCTTTTAAACTAACCGCTTGCAGAGTCTCTGACATATTATACCTCGTCGTGAAACGACTTAAAAATTTATTCCATGCCGTTTTATCTGGTTTATCTACCCTACTCGGCAGTGGGTAGCAAGCTGACCTCATATAGACCTTAAGATAGGTCCGAGCTGTCCCTCGTCAACTGGCAGAATAAAACTTATAACATCTTATCGACCTGTTTTATTGAGGGCATGCATGCACAGTCAAAACGATACGATTGCAGCCGTAGTTCTTGCGGCCGGTAAAGGCACCCGAATGAAGAGCGAACTCCCCAAGGTTCTTCATCCTTTAGCGGGTAGACCCATGGTGGGTCACGTGATCCAGACCCTGGACGATGCCGGCATTTCGGAAAAGTGTATCGTGGTTGGCGGCGACGTCGACCAATTAAAAAATGCTCTCTCGGGCTTCGGATCCCTCACCTTTACTCTCCAGCGTGATCGACTTGGCACGGGAGAGGCCGTTGCTTGTGCAGGCTTTGGACTTGAGGGCATTACTCCGCCTCCCTACGCCAGCGGCTCGCTCCTATCCGGTCCTCGACTCAAAAGCCAATATGTCCTAATATGTGCCGGCGATACTCCAGCGATGGATGCTGCCGTACTCGCTGACTTTGTCAAAACCTGTCTCGCTCAAAAGGCGAAACTCGCAGTCCTTGGCATGAATCATCCGGAACCCAAGGGTTACGGCCGGCTCATCACCAACGCTCAAAACCAGCTCTTGAAAATCGTTGAGGAAAAGGACGCCAGCGAAAGCGAACGTCTCGTTCAGCTCTGTAATTCCGGAGTGATCTTCGCTGAGACTCAGCATCTCTTCTCGCTCCTCGGCGCGATCACTCAGTCGAACGCGCAGAAAGAATATTATCTGACCGATTGTTTTGCTCTCTCCCTCGACAGGGGTGTACCGGCATTGGTATGGAAAACCGATGATTACAGCTCCTTCGATGGAGTGAATGATCGCATGCAGCTCTCCCGGCTTGAGCTTCGGATGCTGGATAAGCTTCGAAAGAAATGGATGAGCGAAGGCGTCACCTTTCAAATGGCTTCGTCGACTTATCTTGATGTTTCCGTCCGCATCGGTCAGGACACGGTAATCGGTCCTCACGCTAGTTTAACGGGCAAGACCGAAATTGGCCGCAACTGCGAGATTGGTAGCCATGTCGCGTTGAAAGATGTAATTATTCCCGATGGCACAAAGCTTCCTTCGGGAACGGT
>SEDW01000800.1 GCA_004193325.1 Pseudomonadota bacterium
TAAGGTTGCTGGGTCGTCGGGCAAGCTCAGCGACTTCACGGCCGGCATGCTTGAAAAGAGTAACCGAGAGAAAATGTACACCGATGCTTCGCTGCGTAAGCCTTATCTCTTCTTTGTGAATCGTCTGATGCGTGAAACCGAGCTCTCCTCCGAGATCCTTGCTCCCATCCAAGCAGCTCTTAAAGCTTATCCCGAGTCCCGCCGCATGCGCCTGAGATCGAGCACCAATGCCGAGGACCTCGCAGGTCTCAACGGCGCTGGTCTCTATGAATCGAAGGCCGCTTGTCTGGGTGATGGCGATAACAGTGATGATAAGGATGGCAAGACTTCGGTTTGCCGGACTTCTCTGGAAGGATCTCGCATGCAGGCGCAGGTGAAAGAACTTCGGGCTCTGAAAGACGAGGATGGGTCGATCAAAAAGATCGCGGATGAAGTGGAAAGCGATATCAACAAGAAGTATCCCTTGAAACACACCATCCGCTCTGTCTATGCCAGTCTTTGGACCGAACGCGCCTTCCTCAACCGTGAGTACTACGGTATGGATCACTCCAAGATCTACATGGGCATGCTGGTGCATCCGGCCTTCGTCAACGAATCGGTGAATGGAGTCGCGGTTTTGAACTTCAATGAAGATAAATCGATCGAAGTGAAAATCGTGAGTCAGGTGCAGGACGTGAGCATTACCAATCCCATCATCCCCGGAGCTTTACCGGAAGAACTCTCTGTCGTTCGTGATGCGGCGGGTTCGATCAAACTCCTCAAGGTCATCTCGAATTCAACTCTTGTCTCTGCCGGCGGCCGCGTTTTAAGCGACGATCGTATGCAGGATGTCACGCGTCAGCTCATCATTGCGGGATCGGCTTTGCGCGCGGCGCATGGCGGAAATCGTTATGATTTGGAATTTATGCTTGATGAAAATTCTAAGGTCCTGATCAAGCAAGGTCGTCCTCTTTAACTCCTGGAGTGTTTATGAAAGTGAAGTCTTCGCAGTTTGTGATTCCGATGCTCGCGCTGCTGCCTCTGTTGGGCTGCCGTACGAACGCCAGTAATTCCAAAGTAAAAAATCTCGACTACGATTTTGAGAACAAAAACGTTCCGGGTCTTACCTGCGACAAGCCAGGTGCTATTCCGAATTTTATGACTCTTGGGGCCGTCGCAAAATTGCCGGTTTTCAATGACATCGGATTTCCGGTCAAAGATGAGATTTCTGTTGCGGCACCGAGCGATAACCGTAACATTCGCCTTGGTCTCTGCGTACTCGATGATACTGTTGAACTCAAGAACGTCGTGATCTTTGAAACAGATGGTTCGAGTGCGGTCCTTGATGTCGTGCCTAGTTCCAAGATCAACGGCCTTTATGAAATGTATTACGGCGAAGAATATGCGGGACTCGATATCCAGATTCCTTATGAAACGGTTTCGTTCATGGGTGGGCGTAAAAGACCTTCTTCCGATGTGCTCTACATCAAAGGGAGCGACAAGGTCGGCGGCGCATCGTATGTGACGATTGGAGTGGACGAAGACAAGGTTCAAAGCGTGTCGCCTGGCACGACTGTTGTTTTCGGCAAGTTCGCGCAGAGCAAGGGCACTGTTACCAACAAGTGTTCGGGCAAAGATCCAATCACCGGTAGCTTTACGATCGGTACAGCGAAAATCGACTGGAAGGGCTGCACAGGCGGCTTTGGAACGAGCGGCGATATTCGTGAGAGCTGGCATGAAGTGACGATCACCGACAGTTCAAAAGACCTGGCGGCTGCGAATCGCGGCAAAGCCTTCACACTCGATCTGACAAGCGAAGAAGCCAAGACTCGCTACATTCGCCCAGGCGCTCACCACGGTACCTGCGATAGCTTCTCGATCAAGTTTGATCACGCGACCTACGGCGTGACTTCCGACGTGGCGAGCACAGGCTGGGAAGCCAGCTGTGAGAAACCGGCGGCTGGGGCATTGCCAAGAGCGAAGGGTCAGGATCCAGGATCGCTGCTCTATCGCATTGC
>SEDW01000801.1 GCA_004193325.1 Pseudomonadota bacterium
CCATTCGTGCAGGTCGGAACTTACCCGACAAGGAATTTCGCTACCTTAGGACCGTTATAGTTACGGCCGCCGTTTACTGGGGCTTCGATTCAATGCTTCGCCTTGCGGCTAACATCCCCTCTTAACCTTCCAGCACCGGGCAGGTGTCAGGCCTTATACTTCATCTTTCAATTTCGCAAAGCCATGTGTTTTTGTTAAACAGTCGCTTGGGCCTCTTCACTGCGGCTTCTCCATTGCTGGAGGAAGCGTCCCTTCTCCCGAAGTTACAGGACCATTTTGCCGAGTTCCTTGGCCGTGATTCACTCGAGCACCTTAGGATTCTCTCCTCGACTACCTGTGTCGGTTTACGGTACGGGTTCTATAATAATAAACGCTTAGCGGGTTTTCTTGGAAGTCTGATTAGGATCACTATCTCCTTGGCCGAAGCCTTGGAGTACTATCATGTTTCAGCTAGAGAGGCGGATTTGCCTACCCCTCCAATACCTACGCACTTTAACGTTCTATTCCGTCAGAACGCGGATCTTTCACTACTCCGTCACCACATCACTTTATTACAGAAGTACTGGAATATTAACCAGTTGTCCATCGACTACGCCTGTCGGCTTCGCCTTAGGTCCCGACTAACCCTGATCCGATTAACGTTGATCAGGAAACCTTAGTCTTTCGGTGTGAGGGTTTCTCACCCTCATTATCGTTACTTATGCCTACATTTGCTTTTCTCTCCGCTCCAACGCCCCTGACGAGACGCCTTCACTGCTGAAGAGAATGCTCCCCTACCACAGAATAAATTCTATCCAAAGCTTCGGTACTATACTTGATGCCCGTCTATTATCGATGCCCTGTCGCTCGACCAGTGAGCTGTTACGCACTCTTTAAAGGAATGGCTGCTTCCAAGCCAACCTCCTGGCTGTCTAAGCAACTGGACCACCTTTGTTCAACTTAGTATAGATTTTGGGACCTTAGCTGTTGGTCTGGGTTCTTTCCCTCTCGGCGCGTGACCTTAGCACCCCGCGCCTCACTCCCGAGTATATCTTTTAGCATTCGGAGTTCATCTGGATTCGGTAGGTTTTGACACCCCCTAGTCCAATTGGTAGCTCTACCTCTAAAAGACTCAACCTCGAGGCTGTTCCTAAAAACATTTCGGGGAGTACGAGCTATTTCTCAGTTTGATTGGCCTTTCACCCCTACCCTCAACTCATCCAAAAACTTTTCAACGTTTACTGGTTCGGACCTCCATTTGGTTTTACCCAAACTTCATCCTGGTCAAGGGTAGATCACAAAGTTTCGCGTCTACCCCCTCTGACTCTGCGCCCTATTCAGACTCGCTTTCGCTGCGGCTCCGAACCTTAAAGTTCTTAACCTTGCCAGAGAGGAGTAACTCGTAGGCTCATTATGCAAAAGGCACGCCATCACCCAACGAATGGGCTCTGACCGCTTGTAAGCGTATGGTTTCAGGTTCTATTTCACCCCTTTATTCAAGGTACTTTTCACCTTTCCCTCACGGTACTGGTTCACTATCGGTCTCTCAAGAGTATTTAGCCTTACCGGATGGTACCGGCAGATTCAAACGGGATTTCTCTGGTCCCGCCCTACTCA
Organism: Pseudomonadota bacterium; assembly: GCA_004193325.1. Classification (GTDB taxonomy): domain Bacteria; phylum Bdellovibrionota_B; class Oligoflexia; order Oligoflexales; family Oligoflexaceae; genus Oligoflexus. Next base: position 1,597 of record SEDW01000801.1, read on the forward strand.
GGATACTGCTACCTCATATAATCTTACGATGACAGGGCTTTCACCTTCTATGGCCTACCTTCCCAGGTAGTTTATCTTCAATTATAATCGGATGTTGCAGTCCTACAACCCCTAACTGGCCGTAACCAGTTAGGTTTGGGCTCTTTCCTGTTCGCTCGCCACTACTTAGGAAATCACTATTGTTTTCTCTTCCTCTGCTTACTTAGATGTTTCAGTTCAGCAGGTTCGCCTCCTTATCGGATACTAGTACTTCATACTAGTGGGTTTCCCCATTCGGAAATCTTCGGATCGACCCATATGTGCTGGTCCCCGAAGCTTATCGCAGCTTGTCACGTCCTTCTTCGCCTTTGAGAGCCTAGGCATTCCCCATACGCCCTTAGTAACTTTCTTACTC
>SEDW01000802.1 GCA_004193325.1 Pseudomonadota bacterium
GCTCTCTTCCTCGAGAACTACTCTCATCTCAACCTCGACGATGAGGAAGCCGTGCTCAAAGCTCTGATCTCCCATCCTACACTCATCGAACGCCCCATCATCATTCGCGGCGAGCGCGCGGTTATCGGTCGGCCGCCCGAGAACGTCCAACAGCTTTGGACATAAAAAAGGCCGGAATCTCTTCCGGCCCTCAATTCAAATCGCCTGTGTTCTCTCAGCGAGGAAGGTCTTTTCACTCTCATTGAGGAAGGGTGAAAGCACCTTATAGACACGCGCATGGTAGTCGTTGAACTGACGGCGATCCACTTCACTGAGGAGCGTGACATCGACAAGTTCTCGCTCGTGAGGACAGAGTGTCAAGTCTTCAAACGCGAGGAACGTTCCACTCGGCGTCACCGCCTTCTGAACGACCTGCACGAGGTTCTCAACCCGCACACCAAAATCGCCTGGCAGATAGCAGCCTGGTTCATTGGAGAGAATATTTCCGACGTTGAGTGGGGTCATGTTCATCCGCTTTGATACGCTGAATGGCCCTTCGTGAACGCAAAGAGCCGCGCCCACCCCGTGACCTGTCCCATGGTTGAATTCAAGCGACTCCATCCAGAGAGGCTGACGAGCAATCGCATCCAGCTGATAACCGTTCGTCCCTTGGGGGAAAACTGTGCGGCCGAGCAAAAGGTGCGCTTTCAAAACGGTTGTGTACACATGCTTATGGCGAGGCTCAACTTTGCCGAGAGCGAAGTTACGCGTAATGTCAGTCGTCCCATCCACATACTGACCGCCGGAGTCGACGAGGAACACGCCTTCCGTCTTCAGTTCGGAATTGGAACTTTCCGTCGCGCGGTAATGCGGAAGAGCACCGTGGGGACCGTAGCCTGCAATCGTTGAAAAGCTTGGGCCGAAGTATTCGGGAAGCTGCTTACGGAAAGATTCAAGCTTGTCCGCGACGGACATCTCCGTGAGTGTCTCTTTGCCGAGAGTCGACTTAAACCACTGGAGAAAACGAACATAGGCAACACCATCGCGAATGTGAGCAGCGATCATGCCGTCCATTTCGGCTTTGTTCTTCACAGCTTTCCAAGCTGGAATCGGCGAGTCCTGATTGAGAATGGCAATATTTTTGTCCTTCAGTGAAGCCTCAACCGCTGCACTGCTCGTCAGGGGATCGAGCCAGACCGGACCTTCGAGCTTCTCGACTGATGCTGAGAATTTTTCATAACCTTCAAGAGTGATTGCCGTGCCCAAGATTTTTTTGAGCTCGTCATCAAGCTTACTCATCTCGGTGTAAAGAATCGCTTTATCGGCTGTGACCACAGCGTATGCATAGAACACTGGATTACAGGGAACATCGCGCCCGCGGAGGTTGAAGAGCCAGGCGATTTCATCAAGTGCGGAAATGACGATTGATTTCGCGCCAACCACTTTCATGCTTTCGCGAAGGCGTTTCAATTTATCGCCGTGACTTTCACCCGCGTGTTTGATCGGATGAGCATAGAGCTTTTCGCTGGGAAGCTCTGGTCTCGATTTGTCCCAGATGCTATCGACCAGATCTTCTTTTTGCGGAACGAGTTCAAAACCCGCTTTTGCAAACTGAGCGGCAATCTTGCTGTAGGATTGAGTAGAAAACAGCTCAGGATTGATACCGACCCGACTCCCCTTTTCGAGGGTCTGAATCATCCAGTCCTGCCACTCAGGAACTCCGCTTTGACCTTGGCGAAAGAGAGTAATGGAACTTCCGGCGAGCTCTTCTTCGGCCTGCTCGAAGTAACGACCATCGGTCCAGAGACCTGCTGTTTTTAGGTTGGTGGCGAAGAGTCCTGCAGAGCCACTGAAACCGCTCATGTACTCACGGCGGCCCCACTTGCCGGCCACGTATTCGCTTTGATGAGGATCAGAACTAGGTACGACGTAGGCCGAAAGTTTTTTCGACTGCAAAAGATCCTGAAGTTTTTTTACGCGTTGCTGAACAGTCATTTCTTATTCTCCTCG
>SEDW01000803.1 GCA_004193325.1 Pseudomonadota bacterium
CACGAGTTACACTTGGCCGCCCCCTTGCAATATCAGACCAAAGGTCATTTGCATGGCCTCAGAGATTTATCTTCCAAGTTGTAGCAGGCGGAGTTGTTCATGCGGAATCTCTTGATCGTATCTCTCAGTACCTTGAGCCTCGTTGGCTCCTGTAGCAAAGCCCTAGAGAGAGTCTCGAACAAATCAAAATCCACCGCACAGCGCATCAGCTCATCGGATCAGGTGGCTATCCGCACTCCAACCAATCCAGACGGCGGCCTCATCACAGGTAAAGCCGCTAACATTTCGACTGAAGAAGATCTCCGCCGCATCGCAACCAATTCTGTTCTACCCATCGTCTTCGGGGAAAGCGTTGCCGGCATCAACAGAAATACGACTCGTCAGGATGCGAAAGCAATCCTCTCCAATCCTCAGTTCACCACGGACTCAGGCATTGATATCTACGGCGAAGGCCTTCAAGTCACCTGGGGAGCAGGCATCAATCCTCTGCCTGCCAGCATTCGCATTGTCGAAGGCTATAAAGGAGCACTCACTCTGCCCCTACCGGCACCCTATCAATCCGTGAATCTCATGCAGGATCTCACGCCACTCTTCGCGAGCGATCCTTCTTACGCAACATTCACCAGGGCCGCTGGTGCAGCTTTTGCTGGCAAAGACGCGGCTTACGATTGCCTCGCCGCCTCCACTTGCCTCATCGACAATCGCGGCGCCGAAGTCATTATCGACTTTCCAAACGGCAGCCTGATTCTTTTTAACAATGCGATCTATCTCATCGATTTCCAAACGAACACAGGTTTTACTCCCGTTTCCGCTGAGCCAATGCTTTTGGACAAAAGCATCGCCGGTCTCGCAGTGGGCAGCAGCAAAGCTGATGTCATCAAGGTCCTGGGCGAACCCTATCGCTATAAACTCGGTGAAGAATTTCTCTTCGATGCCCGAACGATTCGGATCGAATTTGATGCCGAGGACAAAGCCGTTTCCATAGGCGCTGTCAAAGGCCACAAGGGCAAACTTACGATCGGCACGAAAGACTTTAGTATTGGATCCAGTTTTAAAGAATTTTCTACGGCTGATGATGTCGATGGTCTCCAGTTGATGCAGACCCTCAATCAAGTCATGACCGGCAAAGACGCCACGTTCGACTGTACCAAAGCCGAAGTCAATAAATGCCAATCGGGCCACAATGCTGCAGAAAAATGGATCAAGATTCTGGTTGGTGCAACGATCCTTGAGTTCTCAGATGATGCAGAACGTTCGCTCTTGTCTGTCACAGTTTTTAAATCGGCTGAATAATATTGGTGGGGAAGACTATGTTGAACTGGAAGAAGACAAACCTAATCGCTCTGACGACACTCACTGTTCTCGCTTGCGCCCGTAAGCGTGAAGTTGAACAAAAAATTGATCTCGACGGCAACCGTTATGCAAAGGCTTCCTTTGAAAACGGCACGCCCTGGCTCGGTCGCGTTATGATCGTAAACAGCGGCACGAACAGCGCATTCGGTTTCGTTGGCGCCCAATCTGACGTTAAGATCGGTAGCTTTCAATTTACCCAGGACAAGCTTCAGTTCGTCGCCGACACAGGTCTGAGCAAAAGCGGTGAAACTCGGGTCATCAACGAGTGGAGCATCCAGCACAGTGACTACTTCCAAAAGGTTTCTGGCGGCCGTACGAGTAACGTCGAGACTGAGAACGACACTATCGGCTGGAAGGACAAAAAATTCTTCAAAGTCGATTGGAACAATGCCTCGATCAGCGAAGCTGCCACCTTTCCTTTCGAAGTCGACGAGCAATGCTGGTCGCGTAAAGGCTCGCGCGTCGTCGACGGCTCAATGGAAGTCGACAATGATCACATCAACTTCATCGTTGAAGTCGATTATCAGATCTCACAGCTTCAGGGCTGTGCCGGCAACCTCAGCGCGGTCTTGCACCACGATGAGCAGACCCACACCATGCGCTATATGTACTCCTTCATGCCCGAGCGGCCGAGCG
>SEDW01000092.1 GCA_004193325.1 Pseudomonadota bacterium
GCCATCGCAATCAACGAAAAACCCCAGCTGGAAAGCCCTTGGGAAATTTTGCAGTCGAATATTGGATCGGGTGTGACCAAGGTTCTGAAATCGCAGGTGATGAATTCCGTTAAACACGAGATCGAATTGCAGTTCCGCCGTGATCGCAGCCAGGCCGTTATTCATTCTGAAGGCGAGACGACAGCGGTCTCGACCATTAAGGAATTTTTTTTCGATGTTGAATCGCTTGAGTTCGGAAAGCTTGCGCGAGCGGGAGAACTCGCCCTGGTGAATGTGGAAGTGAAACTTAAAAAAATGGCGAAGAGCTATCCCGTGACCTTAAAGCTTGAGAAAGACGGTCAATGGAGAGTCAGTGGTTTTGAAGGTCTGGCCTCCACCCTCACTCTCTATGAAAAAGACAAGATCATAAGGGTGAATGAGCATAATCTCAAGGTGCAGGCAGACCTCAAGGAGGTTCTTGTCTTCTTCGGTCAGATTCGTCAGGAAGAAAATCTACTCGGACTTGGGCAGCAGATTCATTTTGAATTTTTGTTTCATAATCGTTCCGATATGAAACTCACCGATGTTGCCGGCACTCTCTTCGTAACGGACGCCAAGGGTGAGAAAATTCTTTCAGAAGCGTTCGTACGGAACAGTCTCGATATCGTCAAAGGGCAGAAGAAGGTTTTTTTGATCAATAAGGACCTTGGGATTTTTGGAGCGAAGGCTCCTACTGCTGAAGAACTTCATCTCCACTTTGATTTTGAAAACGTGAGATTTGACGATGGCCATGTCTATCGAATGGTAAAAAAATACGAAGAGCTCTGAATCTCAAACCTTGATTTTTCGAAACGTCAGATTTATCCGCTGGCGGCCCAGGATCGGATGTTGGCCATCTTTGAGCGTTAGAACCCCGTGAAAAGCCATGCGCGACGCTCCACCCCAGACGATCACATCCCCATGATCCAAGGCGATGCGCTGAGTCGGATCGGATCTATCGAGACCACCAAAAAGAAATGTAATCGGTAGCCCAAGGGAAACGGATACAATAGGTTCGTCGGTATCGGTCTCTTCACGGTCCTGATGGAGACCTAACTTTGCGCCCGGCAGATAGCGATTGATAAGGCAGGCGTTCGGCATAAAATCCGGATAACCGGCAGCAGTCGCAGCACGTACGGCGAAGGCTCTCAGGGCAGGGCCCAGAGCCGGGCTGGAAATTCTTCCCTCTTCATCATCAAGCCAATCGATCGCGCCGCAGCCCGTCGAGGTGAGCGACATCCTGAGGCCGCCTTTGGTGTAGGCCTCCCGAAATGGGGCCTTGGCCACAACCTTTCGGATCTCCTCGATCAGAAAAGCGCTCTCGCTCCTCGCAAATTCCTGCAAAAATACGGCCCCATCTGCAATTGCCTGCGGGCCTTTTTCCGGCTCAAAGTACTCTTCAAACTGCAGCATAACGGCATAATCCCGTTCAAGTTTTTACAAGTATACCATACAAAGTAATGGCTAAAGCAGCAAGTTCTGAAATCGATTGTCCAATGAATGGGACAATATTTCCACATTATAGGATCTATTGTTCGCGCTCAAATGAGCCGTAGAATCACTGTGGTTAGGCGATGCTCCAGCAGGAGCGAAATGGACAGAGGAACAAACATGAGCGACAGTAACATTGCAATCGAACAACTATTCCACGATGCCCGCACAGCCAATGGTTTTCTCGACAAGCCAGTGACTGACGCTACACTCAAAAAACTCTACGACACGATGAAGTGGGCTCCTACCGCAGCTAATTCGTCGCCAGCTCGTATCGTCTTTGTGAGACAGGGTGATGCTCGTGAAAAGCTCTTGTCGGCAATGTCACCGGGTAATGTTGATAAAACGCGTTCGGCTCCGGTCACCGCTATTCTCGCTTATGACTCGGAGTTCTACGAACAACTTCCTAAACTTTTCCCTCACGCCGACGCTCGCTCCTGGTATGTGGGCAATGCTGCGTTCGCCAATGAAACGGCCCAATATAATGCTACTCTTCAGCACGGTTACTTTATCATCGCCGCGCGAGCAGCAGGTCTCGATACCGGTCCTATGGCTGGATTTGACAAAACGAAAGTGGATGAACTCTTTCTCTCGGGTACGACCTGGAAATCAGCACTGGTGGTCAACCTCGGTTACGGCGATCCCTCTAAACTCTTTCCGCGTAGTCCTCGCCTAAGTTTCGAAGAGGCTACCAAAGTCATCGGTTGAATGTTTGCCTCCTTAATGTGTGATAGGGTGCCGCTAAATTTTAGCAGCGCCCTTTTTTTACGTTTATCCTGAGCAATAAGGTCCTTATTCATAATCTAATACTATTCAACGGGGTATCGTATTATGCTAAAGTGATGGCAATCGCGACGGAGTTTTCAGTCATGCACGAATCCTTTCTCATCGCTCTCAAAAAGGCGCTCAAGACCAAAGGCCTTAACTACAGAATGCTGGCCGAACATCTCGACATCAGCGAGGCAAGTGTCAAACGCATATTCTCTCAAGGCAGTCTTAGTCTCGAGCGCATTTCAGCAATTCTCGAATGGGCTGGGCTCAGTTTCCTCGATATCGCTCGTCTCATGGATACAGAGGCCGTCGAATTGCGTCAGGAGCTGACTGTCGAACAGGAAGACGTTTTAGCGAGCAACAATGAACTTTGCGCTTTTTTCCACCAGCTGCTGTTTGGCAAAACTGTGCAGGCCTTGAAACGCTCCGGAACCTACGACGCGGAAAGCATAGATCGTTTCAAAGTCAGCCTTTGTAATCTTGGGCTCGCAGCCAAGGCGTCGGGCGGAGACTTGCAGCTACTCGTCGGCCGCGGAGTGCGTTGGCAACCACAAGGGGCAATGGTCAGGACCTACGGAAAAATGCTTAAGAAGGAATTTCTAAACGGCAGTTTTGATGGGAACGGGGCCTATAATAATTTCATCACCCGTAGTCTCACACCCGCCAATCACATGGCAGTAAAGAAGAAGATCAAAGCTCTGGTGGAAGAGATTGACCTTCTGACGAGTCAGGACAACATTCTCGCACTTAATGAGACGGAGCCGACGTCCTTCTTTTTCGCCACGCGTACCTTTCATTTTTCTTTCATGCCTTCGAAGCGCTGACTGATTAAACCCATCCATTGCCTTGGGCCTTTTAATCTTCTATTGTGTCGTGATGTACGTCACAAGTGGGAGCTAAAATGGAACTTAAAGTCAATGGTAAGACTTTTAACGTCGATGCAGATGATGATGCACCGCTTCTCTGGATCGTTCGTGATGAGATTGGTTTGACTGGCACTAAGTTTGGTTGTGGCAAAGCCCTTTGTGGAGCCTGTACTGTTCACGTGGATGGCGTTCCTGTGCGTTCCTGCTCCTATCCTATCGCTGCTGCCGTTGGCAAGGAAATCACCACGATTGAAGGCTTGAGCGATAAGACAGCAATCGCTGTGCAAAAAGCCTGGGTTGATAATCATGTCCCCCAGTGTGGCTACTGCCAAAGCGGGCAAATCATGTCAGCTGTCGCATTGCTCAGGACCAATAAAAAACCCAAAGACTCAGACATCAGCGGCGCGATGAGTGGAAACATTTGTCGCTGCGGTACCTATCAACGTATTAGCGCAGCGATCAAACAAGCTGCAGAATCTTTGGTGTAGAGTCATGGAAACGTCAAGACGCGAGCTATTCCGAAATTCTGCTTATGCCCTGACAGGCCTGGTCATTGCCTTTCATATTCCGAAGTCTGCCAAACTCTGGGCCGAGGAGGCAAAGCCAGCGGCTTTTCCTAACGTGCCAAACGCTTTCATTCGTATCGCTCCCGATAGTACGGTCACGCTCGTTATCAACAAGCTTGAGATGGGCCAGGGGGTTAACACCTCGATGGCTCAGTTGATCGCTGAGGAGCTTGAGTGTGACTGGACCAAAGTCCGCTCGGAGTCCGCTCCCGTCGACGTGGTTTATAACCACACCGCATTCCCTATGCAGATGACTGGCGGTTCGACCTCTCTGGCTTCATCCTGGGACCATTACCGAACGGTGGGCGCATCGATGCGCGAGATGTTGCTCTCTGCGGCTGCCAGTCGCTGGAGTGTTCCAGCCTCTGAATGTCAGGCTTCGAACGGAACAGTCGTGCACGCGACTAAGGGCAAACTCAGTTATGGTGAACTCGCGGAAGCAGCAGCAAAGCTTCCTCTACCGAAAGAACCAAAACTTAAGAATCGAAGCGAATTCAAAATAATCGGTCAATCAAAAACCCGTGTCGATGCCGCGGATAAATCCAATGGCAAAGCAATCTTTGGTATGGATGTTCGCATCCCGAATATGCTTTACGCTTTGGTCGCGCATCCCCCCGCAGTGGGAGCTACCATCAAAAAGCTAAATGATGGTGAAGCCCGAAAAATCAAAGGTGTGGTCGATGTCGTTCGCTTTGGCGATCGCGTGGCTGTCCTCGGCAAGAATACTTTTTCAGCTAAAAAAGGGCGTGACGCTCTCATCATCGAATGGAATGGTGCCGAGACAGATTTGAGTTCAAAATCTATGGCTGACGCCCATAGAAAGCTCGCGGATGGTGACGCTCCACTCGCCGAAGAACGTGGCAAAGTTGATCCCAAGCTCAAGGCAGCGAAGAAAAAAGTCACGCAGGAATATCTCTTTCCGCATCTGGCCCATGCTTCGATGGAGCCTCTCAACGTCACAATCAACTATGATGGCAAAAGTTGTGAAATCTGGTCCGGTCATCAGATGCCAGGCATCGATCAGGGACGTGCTGCGCAAATTCTTGGACTCGATCCCAAACTTGTCAAGGTCAACACCACCTATGCCGGCGGGAGCTTCGGCCGTCGCGCGAGCAAAAATGGTGATTATGTTGCGGTGGCGGCAGAGCTTGCCAAAGCCGTTAAAAAACCGCTCAAGCTCGTCTGGAGTCGTGAAGACGATATGCGAGCCGGCTACTACCGGCCGATGGCACTCCATCGGGTGACACTGGCTCTCAACGGCAAAAAGCTCGAAGCCTGGGATCATCGGATCGTAGTGCAGAGCATTATGAAAAACAGTCCTATGGAGGGCATGATCAAAAACGGGATTGAGGAAGCCGCTGTCGAAGGTGTGGCGAAGACAAAGTATAATTTCCCGGATTTCCGCTGCACTCAAAATCTCGCCGAAAATCCAATGACAAGTCTTTGGTGGCGATCGGTGGGCAACAGCCACACGGCTTATGTCATGGAAACGATGGTCGACGAGCTGGCTGAACATACCGGCGAAGATCCTTTAACGATGCGCAAAAAGCTTCTGGCGAAATCGCCTAAGCATCTGGCCGTTCTTGAACTCCTTGAGAAAACGTCGCCTTGGACGAAGAGAAAATCTCTTCCCCAAGGTCACGCGCTAGGTCTTGCCCTCCACGAATCTTTTGGTTCGGTCGTGGGTTATGTCACGGAGATTTCCATCGAGAAGAAGATGCCGAAGGTTCATAACATCTGGGCCGCTGTGCACTGCGGTCAGGTCGTGAATCCAGAAGTGGCTAAAACCCAGGTTGAAGGCGCGGTGGTCTTTGGCCTCTCGGCAGCTCTCTATCAGGGGATTGCGGTGGAAAAGGGTCAGGTCACGACCGGCAACTTTGATGACTTTCCGGTGATGAGGCTCGATGAGATGCCTAAGGTCAATGTCGCCTTTGTTGCATCGACTGATGCCCCTACCGGCCTTGGAGAACCGGGCGTTCCCCCTATCGCTCCGGCTATGGCCAATGCCTATCATGTGCTGACCAAAAAACGGATCCGCAATCTCCCTTTCTCGACTGCGGTCCTCGTCTAATCGCTTCGGTGCTGCTCAGTCCCCAGGGCAGGCAGCACCGTTTTCAATCCATTCCCTCACATGTTTGCCGAACTCTTCCTGAGTCCCCGGTGCCGGCTCGCGATCCGATCCAGGATTCCAGGCCCAGGCCACGAGGGGATCTTTCGCATTGTGTTCAATAAGCTTTTCGTGACTCATGCCATGATTCTTTTTTGGATCTAAAATTGTTTTGCACAAATCCCTGTCCGACAATCCCTGCCAGGCCATTGACCTTGGAGCGAGAGCCCATTTGGGGCCACCCGGAACTTCTGAGTATTGATAGTTGGCTTTTTGATGGCAAGTCTCGCAGCGCTGAGCGACAAGGCCTTTGTCATCGGGGCCACGCTGCACATTCATGATGTGAGGGTGGAGGTCATCCCCTTGGGTCGGATGATCCGCTGCTGGGTGACAATTGAGACAGCGGGGGTGCTTAAAGACCTTCGATGCTTCCATAAATGCTGCAATCGAACGCTCTTTGTCCTGGGCCATGAGGCTGCTATTGAACAGATTAAGCAATGTGACGAAGACGACTGACTTCACGGCGTATTTCATGTAGAACTCCACAAGCTGACGATGAAGAATCTAATGCAATTTTCTGGCCGTTCTTCAACTTGACGTGAGAAATATCAAATGCGCGCTGACAAAAAGTTATTCTTGAAAATTCTTTACATCCTCTGCGCGTGCCTCACTGTCTTCTGGCTTGATATATCGTCGGCAATGGCGCTTGGTCTGGGTCTTCTCTTTGGAGTCGTCCTCAAAAATCCCTTTCTTGAAACGACGAAAGGTCTCACTCATCGCCTCCTCTCCCTCGCCGTGATCGGTCTCGGCGCAGGCATGAACCTGATGGTCGTCGCCAAGGTGGGATCGCAGGGCTTTCTCTATACCTTTCTTGGTATTTTCCTAACGATCAGCCTCGGCCTCGTATTCGGGCGTTTATTGAAGGTTGAACACAATAGTTCATGGCTGATCACAGTCGGCACCGCGATTTGTGGCGGCAGTGCAATTGCATCCGTCGCTCCTGTGCTCAAGGCGAGGCAGCATGAGATCTCGATTGCCCTTGGTATCGTCTTCCTGCTCAATTCCATCGCTCTTCTGATCTTTCCTCATATCGGGCATTATTTTGCGCTGACTCAAGAGCAGTTTGGTCTTTGGGCAGCGCTCGCCATCCATGATACCAGTTCGGTCGTTGGAGCCTCGCTGGCTTATGGCACCGAGGCTCTTCGTATCGGCACCACGGTGAAGCTCGCGCGAGCACTCTGGATCGTGCCTGTGACCCTGATGGTCGGTATTTACATCGCGAAGTTTCGGGAGAAAGCGAACGAAGAGGGTAGCGAGGCGAAACGCAAATATCCCTGGTTCATTCTCGGCTTTCTCATCGCGGCCGCACTCAATACCTGGCTGCCGATTTTTCAGGATGTGGCCGGGCCTATCGAGTTGATTGCAAAGCGACTGATGGTCCTCACTCTCTTTATCATTGGCAGCAATCTCAATCTTGCAATTCTGAGGGGTATGGGCATCAAACCTGTGATTCAGGGCCTAAGCCTTTGGCTGATTGCCGCAAGCGTTTCGCTCGTGGCCATTCTGAAGAATTGGATTCATCTCTAAGGCGATGTTTTGCAAAAAACTGCAACACCCATCCTGATTGACATAATCAGAGCTGCTTTGTAGCATAGAGCTTTTCTATTCAAGGGCCTTTGATGAATTTTTGGGTCAAAATCCTCATGCTCATGTCCCTCTGCTTCAACCTCGGAGCAGGTGCTTTGGAGGACTGTGCGTCGGATGGTGAGTTTGGTGATAATCATCACAGTCTCAGCTCAAAAGGCCAGACGCGCGAAGAATCGGCTCGTCTTCATGCCGAGGAGCATGAGAGTGGAGAAAGCCCGCTTTGCCACCATGAATCATGTCATTTCGGCCATTGTGCACATCTTCTTCTCGTAAATCATGTCGCATTAAAAGAATCGATCGCCGAGCTCAATCTCTTCGAGCTACCGCAATATGCGTCCACGCATTCCTTCGAGTTTCAGCCTAACCACGACCGTCCTCCGACCCAAGCCTAATCCCTAAAGACATTTTTAATTTCTGGATGGCTCAAACGGGCTCATCTATTGATGGCATTGCTTAGGATATTCGCGTGAAAAACTTACTCGCAATTTGCTTGTTTCTCTTTCCATTATTCTTTTCAGAGAATTTGAATGCCGAGGAGAACTGCCGCTTTGAGAGTTGGCAGTCTCTTACGGAAGCAGTTGATAAAATTTCCCCTGAAACTTCCGTCATGCAGGAGCAAAAGCTTGCTCTGCAGAGTTCGCAGCAGGTTCTCTCCTTACGGCCCGACGCCACGCTTTCCGGACAGTTCTACAAAGGGCTCGATCACATCGGGGACGGTGAGATCGAAGCCAGCTACCTGATGGTCTGGGAAAGGTCGCAGAGGCGTCAGGCGAAGAGTGAGGTCCTCTCCGAGTCGATCCGTCTGCTTGAGGCGCAGAGGAATTTCGCTCGCGCCAGGTCGCGAGTCGAACTCATTCTCGCTATTCACAACATCAAACATATTCGGCAGGAAATCGAAACTCTCGAAGAAACGGGCGAGACCTACCGCCGTCTCGGCAAGAAATTAAAGGCTTTGCCGATCCTTTCCCCCGAGCAGCAGTTGACTCTCACCGTCTTTCAAATGGCCGAGGATGAGAGTTCGACCAAGATTGCCAATCTCAAAGGTGAAAGGATCGTCTTCCAATCGACCATCAACCGTTTGACCGCTTGTTCCAATCCGTCCCTTGGCTTTGAACTCAAACTCACCGACAAAGCCTCATTTCCTGCAGCTGAATCCATCCCCATGGAAGAGGATGTGGTGCTGGTGAACGAAAAAAGAGTCGCGAGTGCACAACTGAATGCTGCACAGGTCTCAGCGGCGACAGATATTTCCATAGGACCCATTATCCGGGTGAATCGTCAGGATAAAGACTCTGAATTTTCGGCTGGACTGGCGATTTCGATGCCGCTTCAAGGCGAGCGGCTTCGATATGAAAGAGTCGAAGCGGAAGCGGAGTATCGATCGAAGAATGCCGAGGTGGACCTTAAACAGAGGCAGCTTGAAAACGATAAGAAGAGACTTCTTGCTCAGTACATCTCCGCTCGCGGTGATCTAGGAAAAAATCTTAATCTTGCCGAGCTGCAGAAAAAGCACAAGAGCATGGAATCCCTATTTTCCTCGGGCCGAATCAACGCGTCGCTCATCATCGAAGCGCATCGCCAGATTATCGAAAGTCTGAATGCAAGACACGCGCTCGAGTGTCAGGCGCTCGAATCCCTATGGAACCTCTATCTCCTTTCCGGAAAAATCTTTGAGGTCGAACCAAAATGAAATCATCCATTTTTACGATATGTCTTGGATTCAGTCTTGTCTCTCCGCTCTACGCCAGT
>SEDW01000093.1 GCA_004193325.1 Pseudomonadota bacterium
AGTGATACCTTGCTCGATTTTGGCAAGGCCCTGATGGCAAAGACCACGATGAAGCGCGAGCGCGACATTATTCGCGCAGAGATCGAAGGTCTCGAACCCGAGGCGGAAGCCGCCCGAGTCGAATTTTTCTGATCATTTGCCCAAGTCCTGAGCCACCTTGTAGATGAGGCCGTAGCTCAGGTCGAGGTCTTGAGCGATGGAGCGGTAGGATTGTCCGGCCTCTCGTTTTTCCTGAACCTTGAGTTTGAGATCGTCATCGATTTTGCTTGGCTGCCCGAGCTTGACGCCACGTTCCTTGGCGGCTTTGAGACCAGCTTTCACACGTGTGACGATCGTTTGCCGCTCAATCTCAGCGATCTCGGCAAAGGCCGCGAGCATGGTTCTTCGGAAGGGGTTTTCGTGCCCGAGGTTTAGGACGGGCTGCGTGATGGAGATAAAAGCCACCCCAAACTCATCGAGCGTTAAAAGTGTCTTGATCGCATCGGAGGCGTTTCTTGAGAAGCGGTCGAGACGGTAGACGATGATGGTATCGATTTTTTTATCATAGGCAGCGGCAAGCAGAGCCTTATAGCCCGGACGGTTGAGATTATTGCCGCTGAGGCCCTCGTCGGAGAAGACAGTCGTGCGTTTGGGCTGTTTGTCGGCCTCGAGTTTGGATATCCAGTTCTCGACAGCGTGACGCTGACTCTCGAGATCTTGTCGATCGGTCGATACCCGGTAGTAGATCCCGATAGACTTCATAGGTTATCCTCTAAGAGCAGGGAAATTAACATCACTTATCGACGCTTATATCTTATGCCTTTTATAGGGTAGCTTCAAGGAAAGTCAATCCATGCACAAGAACGGACCAGGCTTAGAGACAGCGGCAGGCAATCGCCAAGTCAAGACTTTCAGAGGTAACGGCTTGGCCCATAGCAGCTCGCTCGGACTTGGCTCCTTTGCCCTTGTCCTCTTCTTCTCCTTTTCACTCGCGAAGCCAGCGTTCGCGATTCCCTTTAACGTCGATCTTGGGGTGAGTGGGAAGAGCAAGGGCACAATCGAAGTCCTTTCGGGGACGGACGAAAAGGTTCTGCAAAAAGTCGAGATGGCGAAGGGTAAAACGTATAAGCTCGATTTCCCGAGCGAGGGCCTTTATCAGATTCGCATTAAAAATAGCGATAAAATTGTCTGGAAGGAATCGGTCTACGTGATGACCGAGATGCCTAAGGACGATGTTCTGGTGAGAAGCGGTTGGGACCTGCGTCCCGGCACGATGCGAACCGTCTTACGCGTTCAGGATCCGGCCGGGGATTTGCGTTACGGTGTTTCGATTCGCGACAAGATCTTTTTGCGCCTAAGGGCCGTGCCAAGGCTTGTGCGTGTGTTTCAGGAAGATTATAGCGGAGCCTCTCAGCCTGCGATGGATCTGAAGGTGTCGAAAGTCTCTGAGAAAGAGGCGAGGGTCGAAGCCGCTGAAGTCCTGCCTGAGGTTCAGCTCGATCCGTCTGGGCCGGACGACGACCAGTCCGCTTACGAACCCGATTACAAAGGGCTTCTGGCCGGCAAAGAAGACAAAAGCTGGAAACAAAAAGTACTCGATCTGAGTTCAAGCCGCCGCCTCGAGCCGCTCAACCGGCCTCACCGGGTCTATGCCTGGCTCCGCATCATGCAGGAATCGTTTCGCGTGCGCCGCGCTCCGGATAGTTATAACGGTGAAAAGACCCAGGGCTTCGGGACTGGCTTTGGCGGTAACCTCGTGTTCAAGGACACGATGAGTCTCCAGCTCGAGCTCGACACACACGGCACCAAAACGCAGTATGAAAAAGGCGGCACCAATCCTCCTGCCGAGGAGCAGCGCCGTATCCATGCGCGCCTCTCACCGATGTTTGACATCCTGAACGTTGAGCACAACTATCCGCGCTTCGCCGCTGAGATCGGCCCTGTGATCGGCTACACCCAGGTGCCGCTCGAAAAGGACAATCAGGGCAAGACCGACTTTGGTCTAAGTATGCGCTGGCAGTATTTCGGCATGAATCATCTCGAAGCGCAGTTCCGCTTTATGAAGAGCCACAGCCGCGATCTGAGTCTCCTTTGGATTGGTACTGCCTATAAAATTGCCACATTGAGTCCGCTCTTTGGCGTCTACAACTACCATAGCGAATTTGATGGCGCAGATGCCCGCGCTGAGTTTGATGAGGCTGGTGTGCGTTTTGGTATTCATAGCGAATTCTAAGCCTTTTCCAGAGCTGACTTGTCAAAGGCCTGAGGGAGGCACTATGCTTTCCTATAGGCTGCACGCTTTGGAGAAGGAATAAACTTTGGATATCGATCCGCATGAGTTCGTCATTGCTCATGAGAAAATACCTCGCGGCGAACGCCGCAAAGTTCTCCTCAAAATTGGCAAACTTTACGACAATACCGAAATCAATATTCCCGTCGAAGTGATTCGCGGTAAAAAGCCCGGACCGGTGCTGTTTGTTTCGGCAGCGATTCATGGTGATGAATTGAATGGCGTCGAGATCTGTAAGCGCCTGCTCGATCTGCGGCAACTCAAAGAATTGAACGGCACTTTGCTCGTCATTCCCATTGTGAATGTCTTTGGCTTTAATAGCCTCTCGCGCTACCTGCCGGACCGCCGGGATCTTAACCGGTCCTTTCCCGGTTCGCCGAATGGCTCGCTCGCCTCACGACTCGCGCATATTTTCATGACCGAAATCGTAAAAAAATCCACGCACGGAATCGATTTGCATACGGGTGCGGTTCATCGCACGAATATGCCGCAAATTCGAGCCGAAACAGATGATCCGGAGACGCTGCGCCTAGCGCATGCGTTTGGAATTTCGGTCATCATCAAATCCAACGTGCGCGATGGATCCCTTCGTCAGTCAGGCCTCGAACACAAGCTCCCCATGCTCCTCTTCGAAGGTGGCGAAGCTTTGCGGTTCGAGGAGTCGGTGATTAAAGTTGCACTCGATGGAGTGCTGTCGGTCATGCACGAGATCGGGATGCTCGATCAGCTGCGAAAATCGCGGCGCCCTAAATCGAAGCCTTACATCGCCAAATCAAGCTTTTGGATGCGCGCGACGCGAAGCGGTATCGTCCGTACGATCGGTCGCATCGGGCAACTCGTTCATAAAGACGAAGTGATTGCGGTCATCTCGGATCCTTATGGGGATGAGATTGAAACCGTGGTGGCGAGACTGGAAGGAATTATTATCGGCGCTCTGCTCCTCCCCGTCGTGCACGAAGGGGATGCGCTCTTTCACATCGCGACCTTCGAAGATCCGGAAAAAGTCGAAGAGAGCCTGAGCGACCTCGATGAATATGGTCTTTAGGGACTGGAATTACCGTTGATATAGTTGAAGAGAGCGTCTGAGAGTTCGGGGTCGGAACCAATGACTCCGTCGAGGCTTGCCATCTCCGGCACTTCCTCGATCGCCTTTTGCAAATCCCCTAGATTTTTCCCTACGAGATGAATCGCTCCCCCATGACAGCTCGAACAGAGAACCGTATAGAGCTCTTCGCCATTGGCGGAGAGGTCGCTACGGTTTAACTTTTTCCCTGGTTTTTTATCGCTGGAAAGAGACGGTAAGGAGTAACGATTATCCTGCGCAAGCGAGATGGGTTTGGTTGCGTCTTCGGCGTGATTGATGCCGATCCGCTTTGCATGTTTCTCGAACTGCGGGCTCTCATTGCAGGCGGTCAGAGGCATGAGTATGAGAATCATTGCAGGAGCGAGCCCACGACGAAAGAAAGCAGGACCCAAAAATGGCCTTTTATGCTTTGCTTCCATGTTAGTGGACGGTGACGGCGTCGCAGACATCAGTCATGCCTCGTGAGGAGTAATGATTCTGTCTCTCTTTCGCCTGAACGAGGGGAAAACTGAAGAAAGAAAATCGAGGGGTCTTAACCCCTCGAAATCGTGATATTACTTGCCTTGTGGAGTCAAGAAAATCTCAACGCGGCGGTTGGCTGCCTGACCGTCTGGAGTGCTGTTGTCAGCAACCGGTTGGTTCGGGCCATAACCGACAGCTTTCAAACGTTTGTCGGCAACGCCTGACTTACGCATGAACGCTGCAACGGCTTGAGCGCGTTGCTCAGAAAGAATTTGGTTAGCCTGTTGATTGCCGCGGTTGTCGGTGTGGCCAGAGATTTCAACGTTCGTGTCTTTGTACTCTTTGATAACGTCAGCGACGCTTACCAAAACGTTATTAAAGCCTGGGTTGATCGCTGCTTTGCCAGTTTCGAACGTCACGTTACCCGGCATGTTGAGAATGATCTGGTCGCCCTGACGAGTGACGCTGACGCCGCTCGACTTAAGCTTTTCACGAAGCGTAGCTTCCTGCTTATCCATGTAGTTACCGATACCCGCACCAGCAGCGGCACCAGCAGCAGCTCCGATAAGGCGAGCGTTCTGACGAGTGTTTTTGTTGCCTTTAACCTGGTTACCGAGGACAGCGCCTGCGGCTGCACCAGCAACTGCACCGATAGTTGCATCGGAAACGCCTTTTTCACCGGTATAAGCGTTTTCAGTCTGACAAGCGGTGCTTGTCCAAGCAAGAATCAGTCCTACGCAAGCGAGTCTTAGTTTCATCGTTCACTCCAAAAGTTGAGTCCTAATTCGGGGCACTGCCCCAGCCTAATCCACCAAACCATTTCATATAAACGGCCGATAAATTTATTGCCTCGCGATCCTAGCAGATAAGCATCTGGGACAACACAGTTATTTGGCCAGTTTTATGCTAGCTCCTGGCCCTTGAGAAAAGTCTAAGAAGAGCCGATGAGGACTTTGGTAACAAACTGTTAGCAGGGGCTGACATGCGGGTAAAAGTCTACAGCTCTGTAGTCCTAGGCTGCCTTGTCTTCGCGGTTTCCCTCACCCTTCTCAGGGGTCAGAAGGATCTGCAGGCTTCGATCTTTTCCCTTCGGGCGCACGCTCTTGAAGGACGCGGTTATGAAGAGTGGCGAGATCTTTCGCTCATGGCGAGAGAGCGCGCGCGTCTATACGAACAGGCAATTGAACGCGATCACCTCAAGGCCGGCATGGTCGTGAATCGGCATCTGGCCGATGGCAAAGCTTCGAGCACCTGCGACAGCCTTCTTTTCTCATCCCTTCGTTACATTTCTCTACTCAAACTTGGCGAAAACGCTGAGGCCGAAAAAGCCTGGTCGAACATCGTCGAACAAAGTTATTCCCAAGGCCGCTGGGTCAGGCATCCCGATTGCCGCCGAAAATCCAGCTCTCGCGACATGATTGTGGGTCTAATGGCGGCGATGAGCCAGGAGCCGGGCGGACACGAGATTCAATTCTCCCGGCTGATGAAAATTATTGAACGCACGGCTGGCTCGGTCGATGATGGCCCCTTTTATGTGAGTCGCCTCAGCCCAGGGATGAGCGAACTCCTCAAACACATGGCGGCGAGCCGGGGCTGGCAGGAGCGCGATCTGCCGGCGACGATCCGTGTGGGATTTTCCACCGTTGAATTTGATACCTGGATTGCCGCTCCTGGCTTTGGCGCACATCTCAATGCCCTCACGCTCTGGATTGAACTGGAGCTCCTCGAAAAACATCCCGAACTTGAGATCCGCAGTCTCAGCGGCCTTCTCGATCAGTTTGCGCCGAGTTGGGGCACGCCTTTCGCCGAGCAGCGGCGGGCCTGGTCAGCACGAGAACTCTATCAACTCGATCCCGACAACATGTTCTTCGAATACCTTCAGCTCCGAACCGCGGGAGCGTTGAGTTACAGTGCGAAGGCGCGCCTTCTCACGCGGCTCCTCGCCATGCCCGAGTTCCCGCTCGAACGCTTGCCCCAGGACTGCGATCGCAAGGCCGACTATCTCTGGCAGCGAAGCTCGGTCGAATACAGGGGGAAAAAACGCTGCACGGAAAGTTTCAATGGCGTCGATTTTTTGTGGATGGCGGCTCTCCTCAGCGAAGACCATTCGCAAAAAATGCTGACCTCTGAGTGAAAGATATTTGCCAGCGCCTCCGATTTTGCCAGAATAGGCGAGTGGGGGATTCATGAAATATGTAGGTGTTTATTATCGGGTCTCGACCGATCGGCAGGATCTGGCGAGTCAGCAGTCGGCCGTCAAAGCCTTCCTCGAAGCCCTCCCCGAAGAGAAGCGACCGCTCAGTCTAACGGAATTCAAAGATCATGGTTTTTCGGGCAAAGACTCGACCCGTAAGGCTTACCAGGCTCTTCTCAAAGCGGCCTTCGAGCGAAAGATCGATACCATTCTCGTCTATCGACTCGACCGCCTGTCGAGAAATGCCACCGAGGCGATTCAAACCCTTCTCACTCTCGATCAGGCGGGTGTGGGCTTTATTTCCGTGACCCAGGCTGTCTTGAATCTCGGCCTAGATAATCCTTTTCGAAGGACGATGCTGGCCGCCTTCTCAGAGATCGCTGAGATCGAGCGGGATACGATAGTTGGACGTGTGACGCAGGGGCTGGAAGCGGCCCGTAAGCGCGGCGTTGTCCTCGGGAGGCCCAAGACCTCTACCCCCGAACAGCTCGAAGCAATCCGGGCTTTGAGGAGCGAAGGCCTCAGTTACGCCAAGATCGGAGCAAGACTTGAGATGCCGGTGACAACGGTGAAGCATTTGATGCGGACCAACCCGCTCCCCGAACCCGACTCTGGCTCTGACCAATGAACGATGCATACGAAAAGACCGAGGCACTCGTGAGAGCGTCTCGGTCTTTGTCTATAGGGAGTGCCTCACGGCGTCTTTTACTCTTCGTCGTCGATCGAATCGCTGATCTCGGTCACGATGCTCATAAAGAGCTTACGGTCCGCTTTATTCCAGACTTCGAGAGCGCGTGAGAGATTGAAGGGACTCTCTTCTTCCTGAATGTGGAGAAGGAATTCGACCGTGTGGTCTTGTTCTTCTGTCAGATTTTCGTCTTCGTAAGCGGCGAAGATCACATCGAAGAGTTCGTCAGCGTCTTTTTCTTTCGGCGCGTCGGCAAAACAGCTGAAGCGAAGAATCTGCTCGGCAAAGAGTTCGGTGTCGACTTCGATCTCGTCGTCTTCCTCCTCTTCTTCGTCCTCGTATTCCTCTTCGTCTTCGTACTCTTCATCATCGAGTAGAACTTCGTTCAATTCTTCGGACTTTGTCTTGTCTAGGTCGCTCATAAGCCTTCTCCAGATGATGAGTTAGGAATGCTAAAACTATAACATTCTAGGGTTTGAAAAGCATAAAAAAAGCAGAAATTATAAGGTCATTTGGGCATTGTACGGGAATCATTGATGGGACGCAGAGTCCAAGGCAAAGCCTCATGCCTATGAGTTAAGTCGAAATGAACCAGGCTAGCTAGCTAAGACCCTCTTTGTGCTTTAAATTGCGGCAGTTGCTTAAAATTGCAGCCGCTCTTTCCTGCGATTCATCTGCTCCTGAAGCGCCCCGATCATCGCAAAGGGATAAGCCTTTAGGAAGGGACATCGACTGAGAAAGAAAGGTTTTGCGCAATTTATTATTCGCAAGGCGAAAACAGGAGCACATGCGCGGCCCCTGGCTTGACAGCAGCGGTTAGAAATGAAACTTAAGTGAGGCTAAGGTCGGGAGATTTTGTAACAGGCGTCCCGCACGAGAAGACAGAACGGAAACCATGGTCGTCAAGACTCGGAGCAAATCGAAAAAATCCGCAACCCTCAACGCGAAGAAAGCGTCGAGCGATCACTATAGCGTGAAAACGATTTGTCAGCTGACGGGCCTCAATGAACACACCCTTCGCGCCTGGGAGCGGCGCTACCAGATCGTTCAGCCAGCGCGTGGCGAGAGCGGCCGCCGCATCTATAGCATCGAAGACCTGGAAAAGCTCAAGCTCGTGACGCTGCTCGTCCGCAAGGGTTTTCTCATCGGCAACATTGCGACGAATAACCTTTCTGAGCTCAATGAACTCCTGGGCGATGCGAGTGCGCTCACTCCAGAAGATGAGGGTCAGCTCGAACGCAATAACGAGTACATCGAACTCCTCAGGGCCGCGATGGCCTCCTACGATCTCACCGGTCTTCAATCTTTTCTGCAGCAGGCTCGGGTCGAGTACGGCATCCGGCCCTTTCTTCTTGAGATCGTCTTGCCCTTCATGAAATTTATCGGCGAGGCGGTTCATCGCGGCGAATGCACCATCGGTCAGGAACACGCCTGGTCGGCGATCGTGAAGAGCGAGCTCATGCAGCTCCTCTATCTCTTCTCCCGGACCCATTCCCATCAGCGCGACGTGCGTAGCCCCAAGACCTTTGCGGTCGCGACCAACGAAGGCAATCAGCATGAGTTCGGAGCTCTAATTTCCGCCGTGCTCTGCGCCTTTCATGGCTACCCCACCTATTTCTTTGGCCCGAACATGCCCGCTAAGGCTTTGGCGGAAGCCGCTCTTGCGGTAGGCGCCAACTGTATTCTCCTCGGCCTGCCGACGGTCAAGCAGATGGCTGCCGAAGAGATCGATGCCTTCACCCATGAACTGATCAGCTCAATGCCTAAGGTGTGTGAACTCTGGGTCGGTGGACAGACGAGTGAATCGCTCCGTGCCAATCGATCGGTTCGGAAACTCGGTTCGCTCGTCGAGCTGGAGCAGCTTTTAACCATGATTAAAAAAGTATGATTCGATAAAAAAGCTTATTTTCCCGACCTTTTCCCATAGCTTCGCCAACTTTTCCACCTTCCCCTAAAACTCATCTCTATAGCGCCGGCCCGCTTTGTGGGAAACTCTATCCATTGCTGTATGAAAATCGCAGCAGTCTGGGTCCGAGGGAGTTCTCATGCAAGGGAAAAGACGATGAAGATTGCGATTGTCGGAGCCTCCGGATTTGTTGGGAAGGCTCTCATTGATGAACTTCTCTCGCACAGCGAGCATCAGCTCATTGCCATCTCGCGGAGTAAGCTCAAGTACGAGTCGCCCCGCTTTGAGTGGCGAGGCTGTGATCTGCATAACCTTCTGGAACTCGAACGTGTGCTCGAGGGGGTCGAGGTCGCCGTCTATCTCATCCATTCGATGCTGCCGGGAGCGCGCCTGAATCAAGGCAGCTTTTCCGATTTTGATCTTTCGCTGGCGGATAATTTTGGTCGAACGGCAAGGCTCCGCGGCATCAAGCGCGTGATTTACCTGAGCGGTCTCATTCCGGAAAACTGTGAGCTTTCGGACCATTTGAAGAGCAGAAAAGAGGTCGAGGACGTTCTGAGGTCTTATGTGCCGAAGGTCACCTGTCTTCGGGCCGGCATGATCAT
>SEDW01000804.1 GCA_004193325.1 Pseudomonadota bacterium
AGATTTACCGCAGGAATCGGCACACCAGCCACGAGGGCTGCAGGGCGGACAGCTGTCAGCATTTGAGTGTAGAGCTTGCCGACGTTGTTTTTTTGCGTGGCTTTAGCGACGATTGGTTTGAAGGTGTCGACCAGTTTCTTCTCACTCGTCGTCTTGAAGAAAGACGTAGCCGCATTATCCGGACCAGTCAGGATTTTAACGACATCGTTAAAGGTCAGTTGAGTGATCGCATCCTTAAAGATAGGCACGGCCGAGGTCATTGCCGTTTCGGCTGCTCCATTCAGGCTCTTCTCAAAGCCATCGACATAGCTGCCGAGACCGGCCGAGCGCGCGAGATTGGTCGCTTTCTGCAGTTCCGTTGGGATCACGATGTGATGGATGGAATTGAGAAAGCCGCCGTCTTTCTGCAAAAGATTGATGCCCACGTTTACGCCCTTCTCAAGCGCCTGCTTGGTGGCAGACACGCTTTCGCTCGAACTGGGAGCGATGCTTCCGCTGCCGGCGCCTTGCGCATTTTGGGCAACCTTGATGGCTTCGCCAACGTTTTGTTCAAAGTCTGCGCAGGATACCAATAGACATGCCGACATGCCGATCATTAACATTTTCATAGGCGTTTCCTCTCCCAGTGCGGTCGAAAATACATAGAGTAGAACTTCGAGCATGAAAAGGCTTAACATTCTTTGAGGCCAGAATAAAGGATACGAATTCTAATCTTCATCAGTCCAAGGTATAAGGCTTCTGCAAGATCCAATATACCGAGGCAAACATGGCAATTCTGAGTGGTCGTTCTCTTTTATTTGTAACAAAACGTCTCGCTGCGGCGTGGTTTTCCCTGAGCCTTTGTGCAAGTCTCGCAAGTGCTCAGGGCAAGGTCCGGATTGTGGTCTCTGTGGATTGGGAAGGACGCAGTCTCGAGGCAGAAAATCTGGCGGCTTTTAATGCCTTTCGTAACGACTATCCAAAGATTCCCCTGCAGCTTTTTTTGAATGCGGCTTATTACACGAAAGCGGATGCGGATCCAAAACTCGTGACCGACAATATTCGCTCCGTGATGCGCCCCGGAGATGAGCAGGGGCTTCATATTCATGCCTGGCGAAGTCTCTTCACCGCGGCTGGAGTCACATTTAAGACCGAGCCTGCATTCAAGGGTCCAATCGATATGGAGAAATGCACTCCGGATTGTGGACACGATGTAAACGTCACCGCCTACAGCGAAGCCGAGCTGAGAAAGGTCATCGCCTTTAGCATCAAGACTCTAAAGAAACACGGCTTTGATCATCCGCACAGTTTTCGCGCTGGCGCCTGGCAGGCTGATCGCAAAGTTCTGAAGGCTTTGGCAGCCGAAGGATTCACTCTAGATTCGTCGGCAACAGATGCGGATTTTTTGAAGGAACGCTGGGGCAAAACTCTGCTCTATCCCGTGACGAAAAAGATCTGGCCGGACACAAGGGCTTCGACGCAGCCCTACACGATTGATTTAGGCGACGGGAAAAAGATTCTGGAATTGCCAAATAACGGCTGTCTTGCCGACTACGTGTCGGGAGAATCGATCTTGGACAGTTTTCAAAAGAACGTGGCTGTTCTGAAAGCGAATCCTGAAAAGGACGTTTATCTCTCGATCGGCTTTCATCAGGAGACTGCGGTTAAATATCTTCCGAATCTAAGAAAAGGCATCGACCTTATTCAGGCGGCGGCTGCTGAACAAAAAATTCCGGTGGAATTTGTTGTTCAGCCACTGGGTCTTTAATTGTTCGAGTTTGATGACAAGCTGCTTTCGAATTTACTTCGGCGGCAGCTTCATGACTTTGGAGAGCGTGTCATAGTCGAGGCGATGGCCACCACTGAAGAGGAAAAGGGTGAAGGTGTCGACCGACTCCCGAAACCGTTCTGCGAATTTGCTGGCGTCCCGTAAGGTGATGTCCTTATCCCCGATCATCAGCTGAAATTGAGTGAGCTTGTTGGCCTTGTCTTTGTTCGGGTCCCA
>SEDW01000805.1 GCA_004193325.1 Pseudomonadota bacterium
GGTCCATCAGCAATCCCTCGAGCGAAGATACTGCCGTGCATCTCGAGAGGCGCTACCCAGTTAGGACCCTGCAAAATTTCGCCGCTCGCAAAATTCCAATCGTCTGCGAAAACTTCCTGCAGCTGCTGCACGACCGGCCCACGAAGACAAAAATGAATATCTTCGGTGGGCTCTTTGCTCTTTTCTGTAACCATATGCCCGAGGCGAATATTCATTCCGCCCGTGAAAGCTGTGTTGCCATCGACAACCATGATTTTGCGATGAGTCCTCAGATTTAGGACTTTAATATTTCGCACAGGAATAAAAAGCGCGGTAGGTACACCCTTGGCTCTCAGGAGCCGGTGCACGGGTCTTAGAGAGTAGCGAACGCCGATCCCATCGATCAGCACGCGAACCCGAACGCCTCGCCTCACAGCAGCGGCGAGGGCTTCAACAAATTGCAGGCCGAGACGATCCGAATCGAAGATGTAGGATTGGAGACTGATCGATGTGCGGGCTTCGTGGATGGCGCTGAGCATAGCGGGATAGGCCATCTCTCCGTTTCTGAGGATATCGATTGTGTTGCCACGAAGGAGCGGTTTGCCACTGACATATCCCAAGGTCTTGGCGATCTGCAAAAGAGTTTCACCGGCCTGACCATAGCGTTCGGCTGTTTCCACAGGATCCACCGAATAGCGGTAAAATCCGCTCGGCATTCTTACGCGAGTGTCCCGCAGCGCAAGAGCTTTGCGTCGAACGCGATTGATTCCCAAACAAAAGTAAAGCACGACCCCGAGTCCGGGAGAAAGCAGGACAAGACCCGCCCAACCGAGTGCCGACCGCACATCGCGTTTTGTCATGATGGCATGAGATGCGGCTATGATCGATAGCGTCGTCGTCACGAAGGTCAAGAGATAAGGCCAATAAGGCTCTATCCAATCCATTACTAAAATGTAGATCCAGTTATCAAACATTCGACCCCTATCCCATTCGACTAAGAGCTCAAGAGAGTGGCACTGGAGTGAGCAGCAAAGGACTCGGTCACAGTCTGCATGGTAACGCAATCCGCTGATCGTGAAAAGCGCGGGCTGGAATTTTTCCTTAGTCTTTCCCTGGTTGCAGCTCCTAAGAGCTGACCTTTTTCAAGTTTCTTTGATTCGCTTGACAGCCTGTGGCATGTGCTGAGAAGCTAGAATTCACGAGAGTCCATTGTCTGAAAAGAACGCTCTTCGAAAAGATCTTTCAGGCAATCATTCGACAGGAAGTGCTCAATTTACCTTTTGAAGGAGAATCAAAATGGCAAACGACTTGGGCGCTAAAAGATTTATCGCGGTAAACCTTGGCCCTTTCGCAGACACTCAAGCGGACGGCATCTCGAAAGCGATGCGGATCCATCCCTGCCGAGTCCTCGGCCAGTTCCAGGCCTTCTCGAGCGCACGTACCGTGAATCTCACGGTCGGACTTAAACTCTATCAGCCCCTCACAATGCGAGATCGCAGCGTGAAAATTCCCAATCGCTCCGAGATGATTTTGGCTGCGACCAAAGTGCTTTTCTAAGCCACCGTATCTATTGATCTTTAAATAAATATTATCAAAGAATCTAAGCCTTTGGGGTCATTTCACCGATGACCCCCTTGGCTCGTATTTTCGGCTCAAGGAAGGACTCTTTATGAAATCATCACTCAGAGGCAAGGATCGCCGCACTGAGAATCGTTGCGCCTTTATCGGGGATATCCCGGGTCGCCTCGTGCATCAGTCGAACGAACTCAAATTCCTCGCGGTCGATGTCTCGCGTAAAGGTCTCGGCATTCACCTCGATCCTTGTCCGGCCGAAGGCGAGGAAGTTACGGTTGAGTTCAAAAACAAAGCCCGTCGTCCCCTACGTTTTACCGTCAAACACATCTACGAAGGCGCGAGCGTTAAGGGCAAAGACGATAGCGAGATGCAGCGCTGCGGTATCGAACTGATTCCGGGCCAGGCTTCGGACATCGATCTGCTTGA
>SEDW01000806.1 GCA_004193325.1 Pseudomonadota bacterium
TCCGCCGGTCCTAGGATCATCGTACAAGTTCATGTAAAGGTTCGGTTGAAGGATCATCAGGAGTGGATCGATGGGCAGGTGACGGATGTCTTCACTTTAAAAAATGGCAAAGTCACGGAGATGCATTCCTTCTTAACAAGAGATGATGCTCTTGATTGGACGTCCTCTTAACCTAGGTCAATGGATGGCCGAATGACTCTCGAGTCTCTGAAAAAGTTTGTAACATTTTGAAACGACTTCACTCAGGTTGCGCAATAAATGATTAGCGCTTGGCCTAAGGCATTGTAATCATTATACTATCGAAAAATCATGAACAAGTTATTATGACACATAAAAATTGACTTACTTCCATCTCTCGATTAGAAATTCGCTCGTAGACAAGAGTTCAATCTCAATCGAGGATTAAACATGACCCAAAAACATTTAGCACTTAGCCTAGCTTTGATTTCCGGCATCCTTTCTTCTTGCGGCATTTCCCAGTCCGGCAGCAAGCTCGACGGCCACTACGAAGAAAGCACTGCGAGCAAATTCGCACAGACATCTGGCGCTCAGCGCGCAACCGCCGAATGGGAAGACAGCCAAGGCGTGATCATCTCCTATCCCCTGCTCGACAGCATGAACAAGTATGATATGGCCGCAGCTATCGCCGCGACCTCAATCGATAAGCTCTGGATTACTGTACCGCCCTCGCTGGCTAATACTAACGTAAGAACCAGTTCAACCTTCGCGGAACTCCGCCAGGCACTGGGTTCAAACATCAGCAAAGTCGAGCTCGTGGCTCAGCCAGGCACCGGCCTCACAGTGTGGGCACGCGACTGGGCACCACAGGGTGCACTTACAGCGCGCGGCGACGTCAGCCTCCTCGACTTCAACTACTATTCAAACCGCGCTTCCGACGACCACACAGCTCGTTCCATGGAATCGAGCCTTGGTTTCGACCGCGTAAGTGTTCCCGTCTATAACGAAGGCGGCAACTTCATGAACACGACCACCGGTCACTGCATGATGACGACTCGTGTAACAGAAGCTAACAGTGCAGATAGCGCTGTCGCAGGCGACATGGTTTTGAGCAACGCTCAGATCATCGAGTATTACAAGGCGAGCGCAGGCTGCAAAGAAGTCACAATCTTCCCGCGCATGCCGTATGAAGGCACAGGCCACATCGATATGTGGGCGAAGTTCATGAACGACGACACCGTCATCGTCAGTGAAATCCGCGATGATCTCCCAGGTGGCAACAAGATCGTCAAAGATTACTACAACGCTCGCGCCGCTGAAATCGAAGCTATGGGATACCGCGTGATCCGTATACCTTCGCTCGGCATCACATCAAGCGCGCAGAAATCGGTCATCTACAGCTCTTACACCAACTCCCTACTCGTGAACGGCGAAGCACTCGTACCTCGCTACCTCGAGCAGAACGTTGACAAGAAGCTTGTGGCCAAATACGAAGCCGAAGTCAAAGCCATCTACCAAGGTCTTGGCTACAAGTTCACCTGGATCGATTCCGATGACTTGATCGCGATGGCCGGCGCTGTTCACTGCACAACGATGCAAATTCCTCGCTAATTCTATCGATAAGAAAAGGGCCGGAAACAGCAATGTTTCCGGCCCTTTTTTATTCGATCATTACAGCTTCAACTTCGGCTTCAGATCATTTTCGTAAATAGGCCAGTTCTTAACAAACGGCTTCTTCACCTGCACCCGAAGCATCTCAAGAGTCTTGTAAGGCCACTTCTTCTGCACCATGTTCACGATCCAGACTGGGAGCGAGCCCTTCGCATCGGCAAGGTATTCCGCCTGAACGAAAGTCTTGTCACCTTGTGGAATCAAGATATAGCGACCGTCGACGATCTCGCCGCGAACGGCTCCCTCTTTAACGGCTGGTGCCTTCTTCGATTCCACACTCTTTACATCGACGACGATACCGTTCAGTGCTGTGTCCACGCGGAAGTCATAGCTGTATACAAATTCACGA
>SEDW01000807.1 GCA_004193325.1 Pseudomonadota bacterium
AAGAGATTAGCGGTAACAAACTTTGCAACTGGCGCAGAATATTATATAACTCCATCGATACCGATCAGGGGCGGATTTTTTACTAACTATGACGCTCGTCCTGAAGTGGAAACTGGCAAAACGGGTCAAGCCGACCATATAGATTATATGGGATACAGTTTGTTCGGAGGGTGGGTCCAACCTAATAGCCAAGTCGCCGGCGGTGTTATCCTGCAGACGGGTGAAGGTAAGGCCCAAAAAACGGGTGATGCCAACATACAAACGGTGGAAGCCCTGTCATACACATTCGCAATTTCGGCAACACACAGTTTTTGAGGTGGCAATATGGCCGCAGAGATGATCCCCTTTACGCCAGCGGGATATAAAAGACTTAAAGAAGAACTCGATCATCTAAAGGCCGTCGAACGCCCGAAGATTATCTCGGAAATCGCTGAAGCACGCGCTCACGGTGACCTTAAAGAAAACGCTGAATATCATGCGGCACGCGAAAAACAGTCCTTCGTTGAAGGCCGTATTCAAATGCTTGACGACCAGATCGCCCGCGCGAACGTGCTCGACTTCTCTGATGACAAGTCGGGCATGATTAAATTCGGTGCGTTTGTAAGCGTTGTCGATGAAGAATCTGGCGATGAAAAAACGTATCACATCGTGGGCGACCTCGAAGCTGATATCAACGAGAACCGCATTTCCATGGGCTCGCCCCTTTCGAAATCCCTAATGGGTCGTAAGGCTGGTGACAATCTGGAAGTTCGCGTTCCCAAGGGTATCAAAGAGTATTCGATTCTCAGAGTCGAATACAAATAAGCCTGAGTCCCCCGACGCAAAAAGCCCCAGGAACCAATAGGTGCCTGGGGCTTTTGCTATGTGGCGAGCAGAACTTATTGGAGAGGAGGAAGGACGAGGTCCATCTTCGTCAGTTCAATCGTAGTGCCGTTCGGGAGTGTGAGTGTAATTGCCTCGAGGTCTTTATTAACCTGGATGCTCTCGGCTTTAAGAGCTGTGGTGAGATCGATGAGAGAGATACTCGCTGAATCTTCGTAAGAAGAATCGTAATTTGTGCAATTTTCACCGGTGAAAGTGAGTTCGATTCCATGAAGACGTCCGGCTTCGACGAGGATACCGGAACTCATCCAGATATTCGCGGCGGTTTGAACACAGCCGTAGACGAATACACCGTCTTGCTTGGCACTGAGAGCTTCGGCATTCACATTGGTGCCGAGCTGAACACGAATCCGTTCGACCAGACCAAGGCCGTAGTATGGGGAAGCTTTGAGGCTTTCATATTGGACTTCTGAAGGGACTTCTACCGTAGGAACTTCGGGGGCAGGTGCTGTCTCTGTTTTAGCAACGACCCGTTCAATCGGAGCGGGAGCTGCGATGGAATCACCTGAGTCTACTACTGGAGCGTTCGTCACGACTGCGGCGGCTGTGGGAACACCTGGAGCCTTATCGTCCTTGCTACAGGCAAAGCTTAAGAGGGCGAAACAGACAGTGGCTGACAGGAGTTTGTAAGTCGACAGCATTAAGCACCTCAAGCAAGAATAGGATTGAATAGGGAACTCCTATTCTCTTGCAGTCTCTATTCCGAATGTATGGACTAATGATATTGAAGGGTTAGAGGGGCAAGCCGTCCAGTTTGTTGAATCTCTTGCCAGGACTGTCAAAGTTTCAGCTGATTCCTTATCGTTACAATCCTTTGCCGCTAGCGCTAATCGATGAGCTCGCCGGCTCGAAGAAAGCGTTCATTGATGAAAAGCGGAACACCTAATCCGTCCGTTCCCATCACATCAATATGAAGGTGAGGCCAGGAAGTGTTGCCTGTGTTGCCGACTTCGGCGATGACTGTCCCTGCTTCCACCGGATCGCCGCTCTTAACTTTTTTAGAATGCTGCTTGAGATGCGCATAGCGGAAAGTGTAGACCTTGCCGCTTGGATCTTCGCAGGCAATCTCAATGGAATTGCCTTCGGGAATCTCTGGAGAACCTGATATTCCTTGGCCAGGACATAAAACGTCCCGACCAGAGTCAGGGTGGCAAAGAAATATTTGTACTTCTTCACCCTAGGGCCTTCCGCCTTCATGAAGACGCTTTTGATCAGCACCGCGAGGAGCAGGACGAGATAGATCTCGAGAAAATGATATTCAAAGCGGGAATAAATGAAGGCATAGATAAAGCCTCCGCAGAGCCCCGAGTAGAAGAGGAGCAGGAGTTCGTTCGAACGGTTCTCGCGAAAGAGCTTATAGACGAGCTGAAGACAGCCGATCAAAGGCAGAACGAAGAGAAGTACAAAGACATATTTGAGCATCATAGACTTTCCCCTTTCTCTCGATCCATACCTATCTCAAGCTTCACTTTTAAAATTTCGGGTTTGGGAAAAGCGGGGCAATTCAAAATTTTAAAGATCCGCCGTCGAATCGCCTGAGCCTCTTCCGCCCTCAAAAAGGAGAGGAAAAAGACGATTATAGAGCCTGTGTAGAGCCAAAGGTTGAGCTGGGAACTCACGAGGATATGCAAAATAATAGAGATGCCGAGAATCGTATTGCGGGTCTTTCGAAAAAAGACCGTCAATGGAAAAGCGATTTGAATCAATAGGGTGAGATATAAGCCGATACCTGCATCCGATCCCTGCCAGAAGAAATCCTGAACCGTCCCAACGATTTCCGTGAAGACATAAAGAAGGACGAGGATGCGGATGACGAA
>SEDW01000808.1 GCA_004193325.1 Pseudomonadota bacterium
CTTACGTTGTCGACTTTAAAATCAAACGGAACGTTCGAGTTGTTTTGATCGACGTAAAAGCCAACAGCCGTAACGTTAAAAATCTGGAAGTAGTTCGGATTGGAATCTTGTGGGCGAAGGTCGGAAAGCGGGATAACGACTTTCTGCCAGCCTTGATTTACATTTACATAGTTTCGGAGATTGACCTGCACCGAGCCGTGACCGTTCGGTGAGCGAAGGTAAACCTTAGCGGCCGACTGGTTGATGCCTTCGCTACCCTTGATGTAGAACTCAAGGTGACTGAACTGGGTCAGGTCTTTGCCAGCATCACGTTCGGAAGGGTTGTTCGGCTCAGACCCCTGAGCAGTGTTGCCGCTATGGATCAATGCAAATGCAAAGGCCTGTGTATGAGAACCGTTTTCGTCGAGATCACGGTTAAGGTATTTGAAGGAGAGCGCGCTTGAACCCTGGTAAGCGTCGCCAGTCGTAGGTATATTGGCCCAGCTAAAGGTTTCAAAGTTCCAGTTCGATTCGCTGTAATTCCAAGCGCCATCGCTGTTGCCATCTTCCCAGGCCCATTTCATGACTTCGTCTGCCATCGCGTTATTGGCAAATAGGCCCAACGCCGCCGCTACTAAAATCTTCTTCATGCAATTTCCTTTGTTCAGCAAAACTCATTTTCCGAAAGTGCTTCGGTCCAGCTTGATTGTCAGAACTGCTTAACGAAGTCAACTAGCTGATGAGCCAGACTTTCAGCGTATAAAATTCATAAAGATTAAGCCGTCTGACTTAATCTCGGCAACGCAATCCTAGTGACAGTGAAAAGCTTTGGAATTTTTCTGGTTCCAGAAATATCTTGACGAACCTACCTACTAAGCCTATCCATTGACTGTAACTCAATGAAGTAAATTCATAATATTAGACAGTTATGAATATTTCGGTTGGAACTGCAGCTAAGGTCTTAGGCGTATTAATTTCGGCATTAAGGCGATGGGAATCGGAAAATGCGCTGTTACCGTCCCATCGAACCCTTGGCGGGCATCGTAAATATGAGATGGCTATTCTTATCGCAAAGTTTTCTCTGGCTAAAAGTGAAGTAACTGTCGAAAGGCGCGCAATAGCTTATGCGCGTGTCAGCAGCTCCGATCAAAAATTGGATTTGGAATCTCAGAATGAAAGGCTGGCAGCATATTGCCACTCGGAATTTTCTTCGAGTGAGATAATTTCCGATCTAGGCTCTGGGTTAAATTATAAAAAATCTGGACTAAAAAAGCTTCTCCAATCCATAAGTAAACGCCGATTCACCCACCCGATCCTCACCCATAAAGATCGCCTATTGCGCTTCGGATCGGAGATTATATTCTCGCTCTGCGAGGCCAACGACATCGAAGTTATCTTACTGGATGACGATCAGTAAATGTCCTTTGAAATGGAGCTTAGCTCTGATGTAATAGAACTGATGACTGTATTTTGTGCTCGACTGCACTGAAGACGGTCACATCAGAACAAGCGGCGAGCAGCATAATGGCCAAGTCAATTGATAGCGAGCAAAGAACAATAGAAACCAGGCTGAATTGTAGCTCTGATTACGAGCTGCTTGATGAGTTGCTTGGTTTTTATGCCAAACTCAGACACCGACTCTGGCGCGATCTCATTGTTAAAGAGCTATCGATTAATGACCTAAAATCTTCCTATATCAAAACATTTTTCATTACGGCTCGTCAGTTTAATTCACTTGCTAAAGACGTGTCGGGGATGGCCAAATCTCTCGAAGAATTAAAGAAGGCCAATCTTAAAGCGGCTTACGAGCGGATCACTCTTCAAAGACGAGAAATCGCTCAATTGTTAAAGAAGGCGAAAGCCCTCAAATCTGAACTGGCAGCGATTGCTAAATTCCGCCAGAAGATGGCGGACTGGAAGAGCCTGTCCTCAGGCCTCAGGAAGCCAACAATGCCTCAATTGATCAAAGGCAAATTTAAAGAACGGATCCTGCAAAATCTTCATCGATTGGAGTTCTCAGTTCATCAAAAGAGTCGCAGGCTGGGCATTCTTGAGTGCAGACTTACTAAACTTAAGTCTGAGAATAAGCCCTCACTTTGCTTCGGATCCAAAAAGCTTTTTAAGGCTCAGTATCGCCTCGGTGAGAATGACTTGAGCTCTCACGGAGAATGGCTCGAAGAGTTTAGACGGGCTCGCTCCAGCCGAATGACTTTCGTCGGGTCCTCGGACGAAACTGCTGGCAATCAGACTGTACAGTACGATCCTAGAGATAGAACCTTATCCTTTCGCTTGCCAAATACTGAACAGTTCAAGGCAAGAGGAAAGTATTTTAAGATCGAGAATGTCGAATTCCCTGAATTTTTAAGGGAAGAATACATCGATGCTCTTTCGTCGCCTGGTACGGGTGGCAAGAAAAACCAGAAGTCCAAAAGGCCACTGACTTATCGCTTTGTTCGTAGAACTAATAAAAAGACAAAAGTTAAAGCCTATTATCTACAAGTCTCCTTTGCAATCTCGGCACCCGAGAAGGCCGGTCTCGCTGGAACTGGTGTGATTGCAGTCGACC
The DNA here is from genome assembly GCA_004193325.1 of Pseudomonadota bacterium. Lineage (GTDB taxonomy): Bacteria > Bdellovibrionota_B > Oligoflexia > Oligoflexales > Oligoflexaceae > Oligoflexus. The sequence goes on from SEDW01000808.1 coordinate 2,546, forward strand.
TTAACGCCGATCATTTAGCCGTCTGCGAGACCGATCGCTTCGGCAATTGGATCGATAGTTATATT
>SEDW01000809.1 GCA_004193325.1 Pseudomonadota bacterium
GTTGATCCGAGCATCGTGAAGTGGAAAATCCGTTCGAGCGCGAACGCGGAAGACATTGAAAACTTCGACGGCGCAGGTCTTCACGACAGCTACTCGTCCAAAAGCGAGACCAAAGACAACGCCGAACATAGCTGTAAACTTGTCCTCGATGACGAAGTTGAGCCGGGCGAACTCTCAAAATTCAAAGTCAAACCCAAGACAGTGTCCTGCGCAATTAAAGGTGTCTACGCTTCGATGTGGAACAAACGCGCAGTCGACGAACGAAGCTTTGCCCGCATTGATCACGCGACAGTAGCGATGGGTCTTTCGGTTCTGCCAAGCTACGACACCGAATCTCCAGTCGCGGCCAACTCGGTTGTCGTCACCCGCGTGATCAACAGTCCAGACATCCTTGGCTACTCACTCTCGATCCAAAAGAACAACAACACGGTTACCAATCCTTCCCCAGGAACATGGAGCGAACTCACCATCGCTGCTGTCGGTGGAACGAACGAAAAAGCAACTCTCTCGACTCTCCGCTATGCAAAGCCTTTGCCTGACGAAGACGTGCTGAAGACCTCGGTTCTCGACAACGAGACAACGCTCTACATGTACTCGTTGACCCGTAAGGTTGAGCTTGCTTACTGCCGCGCAAAACCTGGTTACTACCGTCAGAATTGCGACGACGTCTTCTTCGACAATGAAAAACCTAAAGCCCTCGACCTAGAAATGAAGTATCTGCAAAACGGAGAATTTGTTATTAAACAGGTTCGCGAGTTTAGCGGTCGTTAATCGAAAGGAAGATAGATGAAAAGCATTTTCACAGCAGCGATTTTGGTCTCGGGCCTTGCTTTTGCGCACACAGCCTTTGCGTTCCAGAGCATCTACATCGTTCGCCATGCAGAAAAACTCGATGATTCCAAAGACCCAGAGTTGAGCGAAGCCGGCAAAGCCCGTGCCCAAAACCTCGCTAAAGCTCTTCGTGACGGTGACATCGGCGCCATCTATACAACTGAGTATCTTCGCACAGTTAAGACAGCAGCTCCACTCGCAGAAGCCGCTAAGATCAAGCCTACGGCGATCAACGACACACAAAAGTTGATCAAGGCTCTGAAAGAGGACAAGAGCAGCAAGTCGGCTCTCGTAGTAGGCCACAGCAACACGGTTCCAGAAATTTTGAAGGCTTTTGGTAGCAGTCAAAAGGTTGAAATCGGCGAAACTGAATTCGATCGCCTCTACATCCTGACTCCTGGCAAGGCGAAACCAGTCGTCAACCTCATCCGCTATTGATCGTACGCCACAGCTTGTGGGATAAACAAAGGGAAGGACATGAGTCCTTCCCTTTGTCATTTGAGTCTTTCTAACCTGTTGTTGAGAAAAGAGCCGCTGAGTGAAATGGGACAAGAGAAAGCTACATAGCCTCCTCCTCGAAACATTGAAGGCAGAACTCGCAGCCATTCTCAATGCCGCTGAGATGGCAAAAGAGGGTTCGAACCACGAAGATGCTGTCGCCAAGAGTAAATACGACACTCACGGACTCGAGCTATCTTACCTTGCTGGCTCGCAGTTCGAACGCGCACGTACAGCCGAAGCAAAGATCGCTGTTCTCGAAAACAGTTTCTTTACGGACTACAGTGAAGACGATGAAATCAATATTGGTGCTCTCGTTCGCCTCGAAGGTCCAGCTCAGAAAGCCCGCTTTTATCTCATCTCCGATATTGGGGCAGGACTCGATCTTGAGTTTCAGGGCGAAAAAGTCTTTGTCATCTCTCCGGAGTCGCCTTTAGGCGAGACACTGATGGGACATTACGAAGGGGAAAATGTCGAATCCAAAGAGCGGCAATTAAAAGCCTTCACCATCGCCTCCGTGAACTGAGGACGATCCATGCCTGAGACCAAGCCCTCCCGTCCTCCCAAGACTCTTCATCCCATGAAAGCCTTTGGAGTGGTTTCCGCCATGACTGCAGGCATTCGGGTGAACCGACTCGAAGA
>SEDW01000810.1 GCA_004193325.1 Pseudomonadota bacterium
GGATAGCAAGCCAAGCCTCGGTATCAGCGCTTACCTTTCGCAATGATTCTCCCCAGGCAAATTCTGCCAGAGGCACAGCTGGAAACAAGCGACCTTCCAGCCAAAGCTTATGATCAGAGCTCTTTTCGATATCGTCATTGGCCATGACAACAAAAGAATTTTTCAAGCAAATATCGAGTGCTTCTTTAAGCCAGCTCGGTGGCAACTCGAGAGTGCGCGCGAGTTCCCGGCAGGATAGGCCTTCTGCATGTGCAGTTTCAAACTTCTCACTTACCAGACGATAGATGATAAAAGGTAACAAGGCACGAATTTGGTTGTCTCTGTATTCATATTTTATAGAAGGAAAGACCCCGGATTCTATTTCGCCCACTCTTGCAGCGCTCATTCCAAAATCGGTTCGCCAAGCAAGCACCGCGCTGATTAGAACGACGATCCAAACTACATAAAGCCAAAGTAGGAAAATCGGAACAACCGAAAGTGCAGCGTAGATGTCTTGGTTCCAGCGACTGTAGGCTGTGTAGACTCCGAAACCAATCGATGCCGCCCGGATCAAGATCGTCGCACTCAGGCCGCCTACAAAAGCCGCACGTTTGCTCACCCGGCAGTTGGGCACGACTTTGTGAAACACGAAGAAAAAGCCGAAGATCAGTGCGAAATTTACGATTTCTGAGAGGATTGTGGACCATAAGGCCCCGTCTTTGGACAGAAAGGGTAGGAGGAAGTCCACTCCGGCTTTCGACAGAACTGAGATAAAAACGGAGAGGCAGACTCCGCCTAACGTAATTGACAGCCAAAAGAAGAGAAAACTGCGGTACCAACTTCGCGTTACCCCGACTTGCCACACGCGATTGAAAGCAATCTCGATGTTCTGCAAGAGAAAAATAACGATCACAAACAAAGTGATAAAACCTACCACTCCGATCTTTGTAATGTCGATATTATCCAGCAGACTTTCGATCTTGCCGACCAGGTCTTGCGCTGTATTCGGTGCAAGATTCTTAAGTATATAAACCTTAAAGTCACGAAACCAGGCCGTATCGGAACGAGCGATCGGCTGGAAAAGTGCGATGATGGAAAAGATAACAGCAAGTGAGGGTATAACCGCTCCAAGCGAAGCGTAGCTCATGCTACTTGCCTGGAGCGGGATATCGGCCTGAAATACATCGCGGATTAGAACTTTGACGTGGCGATATAGCCTTTTCAGATCTTGCTTATGAGTTTGATTCATTGTGCCCTGATATGTAAATTTAAACGGCATGGCTTTGACCAAGCAGATCGACTACGGCAAGTCTGCGGCTTGGCCTACAACTCATCGGTAAAGCACTTTAGCGAATACCGATAGCAAGCTCCTCAACTAATCAACTCTACCTTGACTAGCTTTGATGAATTGCTCGCCAATTAACGTTGAAAAATGACTCTGAATAGAGATTTGCCGTAATTTCAATTCTCGTAATTTATGCGATAGAGGACTAACGAATGCGGAGTGCACACGAAATGGCAGGCAGTCGTCAGCAGAGGCAAGAATCGGAGCGGGTTCAGCGCTCCTTTAGTTGGCCCTCATGCACAAGATAGGTCTGGTCGTGGTCGCTTTGGTTGCATCCGTGTTAAAGAGAAGCGGCTCTACCCCCCAAGCATTCGCACTGTTATTACTTGCAGTCGTCGATGTCCAGTAGACGCTAAATGTTACGTTCAGTTGATTTGTCGACGACTTGAGACTGTATCCATTGTCGATAAAGAATTGATTCATCTCTTTTTGAGTGGGCATGCGCCAGTCACTGTAGGTACCGAAAACAAGGTTTTCGCAATAGGTGATACCGTTTTCCCAGGTATAATCAGTTGAAGTCTTTGGTGCCCAGTATATCGCCGTAATCTTGTCGATATAGACACAGGCCTCCGTACCGTTACATACACCGTCGTTGAGGACGCCCCCAGATCCCGTCCCTAAGTCCGAGGCT
>SEDW01000811.1 GCA_004193325.1 Pseudomonadota bacterium
GGATAGCAAGCCAAGCCTCGGTATCAGCGCTTACCTTTCGCAATGATTCTCCCCAGGCAAATTCTGCCAGAGGCACAGCTGGAAACAAGCGACCTTCCAGCCAAAGCTTATGATCAGAGATCTTTTCGATATCGTCATTGGCCATGACAACAAAAGAATTTTTCAAGCAAATATCGAGTGCTTCTTTAAGCCAGCTCGGTGGCAACTCGAGAGTACGCGCAAGTTCCCGGCAGGATAGGCCTTCTGCATGCGCAGTTTCAAACTTCTCACTCACCAGACGATAGATGATAAAAGGTAGCAAGGCGCGAATTTGGTTGTCTCTGTATTCATATTTTATTGAGGGAAAGACCCCGGATTCGATTTCGCCCACTCTTGCGGCGCTCATTCCAAAATCGGTTCGCCAAGCAAGTACCGCGCTTATCAGAACGACGATCCAAACTACGTAGAGCCATAGTAAAAAAATCGGAACAACCGAAAGGGCAGCATAGATATCTTGGTTCCAGCGACTGTAGGCCGTGTAGACTCCGAAGCCAATCGATGCCGCCCGGATCAAGATCGTTGCACTCAGACCGCCTACAAAAGCGGCCCGTTTGCTCACTCGACAGTTGGGCACAACTTTATGAAACACGAAAAAGAAGCCGAAAATCAGTGCGAAATTTACGATCTCGGAGAGGATTGTGGACCATAAGGCCCCGTCTTTGGACAGAAAGGGTAGAAGGAAGTCCACTCCGGCTTTCGATAGAACTGAGATAAAAACCGAGAGGCAGACTCCGCCCAACGTAATTGACAGCCAAAAGAAGAGAAAACTTCGGTACCAACTTCGAGTTACCCCGACTTGCCACACGCGATTGAATGCAATCTCGATGTTCTGCAAAAGAAAAATAACGATGACAAACAATGTGATGAAACCCACCACTCCGATCTTTGTGATGTCGATGTTATCCAACAGACTTTCTATCTTGCCGACCAGGTCTTGCGCAGTATTCGGTGCGAGATTCTTAAGTATATAAACCTTAAAGTCACGAAACCAGGCTGTATCAGAACGAGCGATCGGTTGGAAAAGTGCGATGATGGAAAAGATAACAGCAAGCGAAGGTATGACTGCTCCGAGCGAAGCGTAACTCATGCTACTCGCTTGGAGGGGGATATCGGCCTGGAATACATCACGGATTAGAACTTTGACGTGTCTATACAGTCTTTTTAGATCTTGCTTATGGATTTGATTCATTGTGCCCTGATACGTAAATTTTAACGTCATCGCTTCGACCAAGCCGGTCAACTACGGCAAGTCTGCGGCTTGACCTACAACTCATCGGTAAAGCAATCTATCGAATATCGAGAGCAAGCTCTTCAACTAATCAAATCTACCTCGACCAGCTTTGATGAATTACTCACCAATTAGAGCAGTAAAATGAGCTGGGAGAGAGATTTTCCGTAATTTCAATTCTCGTAATTAATTCAAAAAATACTATCGAATACCAAGCGCATGCGAAATGGCAGGCAGTCGTCAGCGGAGGCAGGAATCGGAGCGGGATCGCCGCTCCGTTAGTTGGCTCTCATGCACAAGATCGGCCTGGTTGTTGAAGCTTTAGATGCGTCAGAGTTAAAGAGAAGTGGCTCTACCCCCCAAGCGTTCGCACTGTTATTACTTGCAGTTGTTGATGACCAGTATTGGCTAAACGTTACGTTGAGTTGAGTTGTCGATGACTTTAAACTGTATCCATTGTCTATAAAGAACTGATTCATCTCTTTCTGGGTGGGCATGCGCCAGTCACTGTAGGTACCGAAAACAAGGTTTTCGCAATAGGTGATACCGTTTTCCCAGGTATAATCAATTGAAGTCTTTGGTGCCCAGTATATCGCCGTAATCTTGTCGATATAGACACAGGCCTCCGTACCGTTACATACACCGTCGTTGAGGACGCCCCCAGATCCCGTCCCTAAGTCCGAGGCT
>SEDW01000812.1 GCA_004193325.1 Pseudomonadota bacterium
TCGACAAATTTTTTCTTGTCGCTGCCGAGGAGAGCGGTGCGCTCTTCGAAGCTAAGGCCTTGTGGGCAATAGCCACCTTCGTAGACTGCGTGGCAACTGGTTTGATCGGAGAGAAGATCGATTTTGATCTTTTCATCCACAGCATGTTGAAGAAGATCGACGATGTTACCGTGAAACGCGATCGATACAGCTGTCTTTGATGTCTGAGCTTCTTTTGCCCAGCGGAAGGCCTCAGCCTTGTCGTCCGTCACACGTCCAACCCAGCCCTGACGATGACGCGTGTCGATTCGCGAACGATCGACTTCGGCGATGATGCTCACAGCTCCCGCGATGTCAGCGGCTTTGCCCTGAGCGCCGCTCATTCCGCCTAAACCTGAGCTGATGAAGAGTTTGCCACCGAGGTTGCCATCGACGGGAATGCCAAGCTTCAACCTTCCGGCGATCGAAAGCGTATTAAATGTCCCGTGGACGATGCCTTGTGGGCCAATGTACATCCAGCCGCCAGCAGTCATCTGACCGTAGTTTGCGACACCGATGGCAGCTGCGCGATGGAAGTCTTCGGGATTATCGAAAAGCCCGACCATAAGGCCGTTCGTAGTAATGACGCGCGGAGCTTCTTTGTGGCTCGGAAACACCCCGAGAGGGTGGCCCGATTGCAGGACAAGGGTTTGATCGTCTTTGAGCTCTTCGAGGTATTGCATCGTCAGGCGATACTGCATCCAGTTTTGAAAGACCTGACCAGTCTCGCCATAGGTCACAAGCTCGTAGGGATAAAGAGCGATCTCAAAGTCGAGATTGTTGTCGATCATGACCTGTAGGGCTTTGCCAGCAAGGCATTTGCCTTTGTAGGACTCAAGCGCTTTGCCATGGATGCGGGTATCGGGACGGTAACGAAAGCCGTAGATGCGGCCGTGCGTCTTTAATTCATTTAAAAATTCTGGGGCCATCTGAGCATGAAGCGACTCAGGGATGTAGCGAAGCGCATTGCGAAGCGCCAGTTCGGTATCGACGCGGTCCAGTTTCATTTCACGCTTTGGAGCGCGACGAATACCGGCTTCAAATTTGGGGGCTGGTGGAAGGCTATTACCAACTGTGATCTGCATAGAGTCCTCGTATCTGGATGATCCCGAAGGCTGGACCTTAGCAGAAACGATGGGTATGAGCCACGAAAAGACGGACGTTACGGCCTGGAAATCTGGGATTTTGGGGCGGCAGGATTTGCCTTGGCGAGAGCGATCGTAGAGGATCCGAAGACGAGACAGACGAAGAGGCAGTGGAAAAATCGTTTCATCAGGATCCCTTCAGGAGAAGTTCTTTTGACCGTTGTTCCAGTCTAGGGGCTTCAAAAGGGATTGAGGAGTGGGCGAGGTGGGAAAATACGAGTCGATAGAATCGCCTTACCCAAAAGGGAAGATCTGGAGGCTGCAAAGGACTGCTGCGAGGCTACTCCGTCGGTTCCTTTTGCGAAAAGACCCGTCTCTGTCTACACTAGGTGTCTAGCGTGGAGGTCTTATGACTGAGAGAAGTGGTGATTCGGGTCTGGCTTATAAGAATTTCAGGCCGAAGCTCAAGCTCGATCGTGCCCTCAGCCCGATCCATAAGTTTATGGAGATCGAGTCTTCGGGTGGAATCATTCTCCTCCTCGCGACCATCGCCGCACTCTTCTTTGCGAATACTTCGCTTAGCGGCTGGTATTCCGAATTCTGGGAGCAAAAGCTCACGCTTCTGGCCTTTGGACAAAACTTTGAAATGAGCATTCTCCATCTCATTAACGATGGCCTGATGACTATCTTTTTCTTTGTCGTCGGACTCGAGATCAAACGCGAGGTGATGATAGGGGAGCTGCGAACTCCGAAAAAAGCCATGTTGCCAATCCTTGCCGCTGTCGGCGGGATGATTGCCCCTGCTCTCGTCTATCTCGCTATCGAACGGCATGGACCGGGTGCGAAAGC
>SEDW01000813.1 GCA_004193325.1 Pseudomonadota bacterium
GCTGGGCGCCTTCACAGGCCGCTAAAAGGCTTACGCTGAATAAAATGGGCAAGAGACGCATGGATGCTCCAAAGCTTTGTCTAAATCTTACTTCGTCTCTACGTGGGTAAGGCTTTAGGTTTTCCGCTTAATGGTGCTATCTCAAGAACTTGACTCGATCAATTCTGCCAGCCTGAGGAGCTGGCATTTCAATAAATGAGAAAACCTATTCTGTCATCTTTCCCAGATCATAAATTCTCACGTTATCGATCAATGTGCCGACGCCGTTTTTATCATTGGTCAATTCTTCAAATTCGATCGTCGGATTCGCAGCATCGACCTTGATCATGGAGCGGACTTCGATCCATTTGTTGATGGCATTTTTCTCGATGACGACCTGGGAGCCAACGCTGGCTTTGAACCTTGTTGCTATGGCAGTCTCCGGTCTACGGCGATAGTCGAATATCAGCTCGTAGAAATGATCTTTCAGCAGAGAGGTCTTTTGAAAGATAGCAACCGGGCTCGAGCCGTCAGCGCCTGAATCCCTGCAGGTGGAATTGAGTTCAACGAATCGATTTCCCTCAGTCGGTGCGAGTTGGTTTCTGGCGATTTGCACTTCGATATAAGGAACCTTGCATCCTGGAAAGATCTTTGAGACCCGAGCTTGCCAGGAAAGGGCCGGTGAGGATGGTATAAACTGATAGCCATTCGTTGGATTCGCGGTCTCGACGAGCGATTCGAAACTCCCATCGTTTATGAGATTGAATCGTGGCGCTTCAGGATTGATAACCCAGTCGGCGAGGGTCTTCTTCTCTGCATCCTGAAGGGCCACACCAAAGGTCGATGCACCGGCCGTGCCCACAGTGACTTCCCAGATACCAGCGCTTAGACGCTGGAAGGCAACAGGCGACCATTGCACGGGGTCACTCTTGAGTACAAAAGCTTCGATTGCAGGATAGTCAAAGATAGCGCCATCCATGGTCAGCGCCTTGCAGAGAGAGATACCATTTTTGGCGACGGAACAGGTGAGCGAAGCGCCCGTTACAATCGTCGGTATGATCGCTGGTGTTGCAGGAAGTTCAACGACACTACCATTAATGGGCGGAACCTCGACTGGAGTGGAGGAATAAGGCTGCTCACCTGGAGTCGCTGGGTTTGCAATACCCTGATTCACGTCTCCGGACGTCTGGTCCGCTTTTCCGAGAGTCTGCTGATCTTTGAGGCTGGTTTCGTTACAGGCCATCGCAGACCAAACTGCAATGAAAAGTAGCACTGTCTGAAACCTAGTCATAGATCACTCCGCTCGCAAAGCCATGAATTCTATTATACTGATCGGAAAAGGGTCGGCCTGAGGGCAAAATTTGTTTAAAATCGCAGTCGTTGCAAGCCTTTAGTCGATGCCTTTAAAATCTTTCAACAAGGCAAACATGCGTCTCGCGCAATTCACTTCGCTATTTCATTTTGCAAATCGATACAATCGCGATTGAATCGCGTTTCCTCGACATGCTAGAATCGGCCATCCCTACAGAAATCACTGTTTGCCAGAGTCTTCCAAGCGAATTCTCTGTTCACCCATGTCGAGAGAAATATGACCACAATCCATCTCGTTAAGTCCGGGCAAGATGATGTGTTTCAAAATCCAATTATGGAAACGGGTGCAGATCCCTGGATTTTTGAATTCGAAGGTCTCTACTACTACTGCTTCTCGGATAACAAGACTTCGATCTTTGTAAGTGTCGCAAAGAGTCCGCTCGAGCTGGATCAAGCCGAGAAGATTCTTGTCTGGCAGGCTAAGTCAGGCAAAGCCTACTCCCACCAAACCTGGGCCCCCGAGATCTACCGACTCGACGGCAAGTGGTATATATACTTTGCAGCTTCCAACGGCCGCAACAGCACGCATCGCAACTATGTTCTCGAAGCGGATAAAGCTGAGGGTCCTTACCGTTTCAAAGGACAAATCAGTCCTGAAAC
>SEDW01000814.1 GCA_004193325.1 Pseudomonadota bacterium
AGCATTTCCAATCGAAGGGAATTGTCTGGAACAAGGGTAAGGACCTTGTCGCTTTTCATACGAGACATCGCCCAGCGATTGTGGGCAAAGTTATCATGCACCTGATACACGATGGTCTCGATGTAGAGATCACTCAACTTTTTATTCTCAGGCAGAGCTTGAGTGAGCTGGTAGCCTTGCTTCTTAGATAGGTCGATCAGCTTTTCAATCTCGGCATAATCACGAAGCTGTATAGCCGATAGGAGGAGACTCGTGAAAAGCTCGTTGCGGTCTTTGGCATCAGGTGCCGTCGGGAGAATCGTCACAAAGCGTCTGCGTGCATCATCGGACAGTCCAAGTCTTTCGGATACCCGGCCTCGTGAAATTGCAAATCGCAGCTGACCCCTATTGAAGGGAGCCAGTAGGTCCATGATATCGGCTAGACGTACAAGTTGCCTCTGATCCTTCGTCTCAGGAAATGACCAGGGCTTTTCCAAATCAATTGAGAGGGCCGTAGTCTGGTAGCTGAGGGCTTGGCGGAGGTACTTCTCGCGAACGATCCCTGAGCTACCTTTGGCGAGACTCAGGAGGCTGTCGACGGCTTCGTCCATCGCCTTATGTTTAATCAAGAGCTCGACCCATTCAGCACGCACCCTACGGGCTGACGGACTGAAAGCCGCAGCCGTGATGTAACGATCATAGATGTTGCGAACATCACGCAGATCTTCGGGCTTCGGATCTATCTTCATCTTCTTCGCGATCTCCCAGCGAATCAGATCGTCATGCATCTGAAGAAAGCGCACGCCTTGGGGGAGACTGTGAAACTGGCTCTCGGCCTGGACGAGATACGATTGATAGATTTCACGCTTCCCATCGCGAGCGTAAGCCTGACGATGAGTGTCAGCCAACTTCGAGCTGAGATCCGCTTTCTGGGTCTCATCCTTTGTCTTTAGAACCGCGTCGGCATAGTAAGCTGCAGCTTTCTCAAGGCGTCCTTCCCCTCTGGCAAAGATCGCGAGGTTCTCGAGCAGCGAGGCAAATCCCGGGCTCGATTCAAAACAGCTAACCTGAAAAGGTACGGGCTCCCACTGATTCTTGAAGTCTTGAGCCTTGGTCCAGACTCCCATACTAAAGCGAAAGATCTTGTCACGCTCGGGGGCGTTCAAGTCCTGACAGAGGCGAGAGGCGTAGAGAAGTTCAGACCGATACGAACTATCCGTCTTTGAAAGTGTGCGGGCTTTGATGAGGGCTGCTGCAACCGAAGCCTTTTTACCGATACGGGCAGCTTTATTTTCAAGGGCTTTGATTGAGGCCAGATTGCCTTTGGACACCTGATCAAAGCTCTTGAGATACTCGAGCAAATCACCCTGGCGACCTTCACGAAGATTTAGGCCATTCAAAGCTAGGCTGCCCTGTTTTGGGTTGAGGAGGTACTGAGTCAAGGCCACAGGAAAAAGAATCGCCTGTTTATCCTCTTTACGATTCAGACTTCGTATCGCCAAAGGCGCGAAGGCAAGAAGTTCTTGTTGGGCCTTAATCCTAGCCTTCCCATCAGCAAAATTTGTCCCATCATCTTTGAGCTGCCAGTACATCGCCCGCACCACAAGGGATTCAGCAATGCGGCGGATATGATAGAGCTTGTTCTCAGCCTTTGGCAGAGCCTTCCTGTCAACTTCGATCTGAGCGATCAATCGATCGAGACCTTCTTTGTTTTTAGGCACTTCAGAAAGCCTTGAAGGATCGAGGAGAAAGCTCTGCATGAGAGGGACGCAACAATCGTCCGCCTCAAGTTTGAGCGTTCGCTCGGATTCCACAGCAACTGCTGCTCTGCTCATGGTGATGAGCAGGATGAGAAAGATCGCGAATTTGCTGATCAATCGAGTCATGTCTACTTCCTCTGCGGTTGGTAGCTGATACTAAAGAATGCTTCTATACTCACAGGGTTCCGCTTCTGAGCCAGAGAGTTTT
>SEDW01000815.1 GCA_004193325.1 Pseudomonadota bacterium
CGCCTTGTCAAAGTTTTTATCGAGAAAAGCGGCCTGAATGAGTTTCAGCTCAGCCCACTTCTGCGTAACAAGTGGAGTAAAAGCCTTTTGCTCGTTAAATTCCTTGTCGAGCTTTTGAACGAGGGCGTGCCCCTTGTCTATCGAACTTGGAATATTTACGGACAACATCCAGGCATTTTTCAATAGACTCACGATGGTGTTATTCAGATATCCAAACTCTTTACCATGTGCCTCCCCATCATCGATCGAACGGTTCAAAGCTGCAATCGCTTTATCCCGCTGGCCCTGCTGAAGATAGAGTATCGCCAGATCCTGAGTCTCCTTAACCTTTTGATCACTCAAGGTCTCCGCCTGAAAATGCAGATTTTTGGCGTTGTCCATAATCTTAGGAAAGAGTGCGAGACGTTCTTCAAGGGCCTTGACCTTCTTCCCGTTATCGATACCAAAAGCCTGGCTCATGAGGCCGAGAGCGACGAAACGTAATTTCAGAGGTTGCAGCTTCAGGGCTGCAGCATCGGCATCAAGGATTTTTGTTGAAGCTGGAATGGCTTCAAGCACAGGAGCGAGCTGTGCTTCTGCTTCCGCTCCCTTCCTCTGCGCGACTAAAGAGTGAGCATAGCCCAGACGGATAGAAGGCGTAAAAACATCGGCTGGAAGTTTTTTGAAGAGGGCTTCCGCTGCTTCATTCTCGCCTGCATTCCAGGCATAAAAAGCAGCTTTTTCCTGAAACGGCACAATCGGCTGAGGATTGAGCGACAGGGCCTGCTTCATCGCCAGATAGGCATCGCCACTGCGGTAGCTCAAGTACATGGCCTTCGCCTTGAGCCAGAGCACTGCGAGTTCTTCTTCATCTGAGAAGTAGGCAATGCTGCCCCTTTGAGTCAAAAACTCTGAGGCCAGCGTGTAGTTACGGATTCTTAAATGGAGAATTCCAAGGTTTTGCAGAGCCGAAGCCTGCACCCGATCATTCTGTAAAGCGCCATCGATCGCGAAGAGATAAGCCTTGTGAGCCTTCTCTGCAAGATCCGCATCGTATTTAAAGCCCTTCACTGTGAAATCGAGTTCCTTTTGATAAAGGTAACCGAGAAAGAGGTATTTGACCCCGCTCCCGAGGTGACTGTCGTCGATGCCCTCAATCGCTTTCGCGGCTTCAGCATAATCCTTGGCTTCCAACGCTTTCGCCGGCTTGACGATGGCCCGGATCGTCTCGATGAAGACTTTACTCTCGGCTTTGATAAGCCCCTGCGAAATCATCGTATCGTAGTTTTTGGTCAGCTCCGGCCACTTATCGAAGTTAAGCAAGGTGTGTTGAAAATGGGATTCGAGGTCATCACTGATTCGAATCGAATCAAAGAATGCGCCGATCGCAAAGTTCTTCTCAGGACCCTTGGAATGGTAAAACTGATAGGCCAGGTCCAAACTGTTCTGCCGCATGGCTTCGACCGCGTAAGGAAATTCTTTCGACTCACGCTGGAGATAGCTCAGCCAGAGGCTGACAATATCCGCCATATCGCGGCTTCGTTTGTTCTTGTAGAGCACAACGATCGAACGATTAAAGAGCAGACGCATCGCAAAGTAATCGTCTTTCAGCCTTTTCACACGGTTCACAATCGATCTGTAATGGACCAGAATGTCCTTTTTCTCCTGGCTCTGAACCAGTTTGTAGAGATCGAGCTCATTGTCGAGGAGTTCAATCGAAGGGGCCTTGACCTTGGCTTTCAGAGCATTGACGAGAGCGGTGGGATCTTTATCGGGTAATTCCGAGAGCCAGAGCGAGAGGAAGTAGAGACGGTTTTCCTCAGTCCCATCAACGGCCAGGACCCTATTCTCGAGAAATTTGCTGTAGCGATCCTTGAGACTCAGTTTGGCAAGACGGGAATGGAGGTAGAGCCCCATATCGTCGGGAAACTGAAGATTTTGGATCTTCGTCTCCGCAGCTGCAAAC
>SEDW01000816.1 GCA_004193325.1 Pseudomonadota bacterium
TGATCATTGCGGAAGGAGGTATCTGGGGATCGGATTTGACCAAAATCGACTGGGAGGACGGCACAGTTCAAGCCAAGACGGGGATTAAAGCGAAGTGGGACGATAACCTCATGTACGAGATTCATCACTACGGCCCTGTCGCTGATACCATGGGCCGGGAGACGATCAGCAATCGTCTCAAGGTGCCTTTGATTCTCGGTGAATTTGGAGAAAACGACGAAGCTGTCATTGATGCGACGAATCGCTGGGCAAAGCAAAAGCTCGCTGGGGCCTTTGCCTGGTCATTCAAGAAGATGTCGCACGATAAAACCCTTTGGACGATTCCGCCGAATGCTTCTTATGACAAGATCCGTAATTTCATCAATAACGGTGGTTACGCCCCGACCGATGAATACGAAGCGATGATCAGTTTCGCGAAGACTAACATCAAAAACGGGCATCCAAGCATCGTCTGGCATCAGAGTTTCTATGATGCGATCTCACCGAAATAAAAAAAGTCCAGAACTCGAAAGCTCTGGACCATTCCATTAAACTGTAGCTCCAGGCTGATTATGAGGCGCCGCCTCATCACAGGCCGCTGTCTTCAGAGCTCGCTCGTAAACCTGTTGAGCGAGGGGGAAACGGCTCATATCGACCTTAAAACGATGGGCATTGTAGATCTGCGGGATGAGGAAGAGATCGGCCAGCGTAATATCATCGCCAAACGAGAAGTTTCCCGAATACTTTCGAAGCATCGTCTCGACCGGGATTAATCCCTCATCAATGAAATGACGATTCCACTCCGCCTTCTGCTCGGCATCAGTCGAATAATGGCCGATGACCCGGAGATTGGCGATGGGCTGTATTCCAGAACTGATCATCGTGCAAAAGCTGCGAATCTCGGCCCTTCGCCAGGCGTCTTTAGGCAAAAGAGCAGGCTCAGGGTTTAATTCCTCAAGCCATTCGATGATAGCGAGGGATTCACTCAAGGCATTATCCCCGTAGACAATGCAGGGAACCTGACCCGAAGGATTCACCTTGAGGTAGGACAGATCCGACTGCTCGTTTTTGAGCAGGTTGATCGGATGAGATTTATAGGCGATCCCTTTTAATGCCAGAGCCCAACGCACGCGCCATGAGCAGGAAGATCGCCAGTAGTGAAAGAGTTCAATTTTAGCTTCGGGCATAGCGAATCCTAGTCTATCGGTTTGATAATTTTGTGGTAGTTGCCTTCAAGCTTTCGGAGTTCCTCGACCGACTTCAGATCAAAGCCGTAGCGCACAGTCTTGGCGCTATAAACCTTGTGCCGCTCGCGGAGGCGGCGAAGTGTGTTCTGAAAGGCGACCTCGATCATCTGAGGTCTGATGCGCGGCTTCAGGGGAGAGCCCGACATCATGCGGGCACATTCCTCATCGGGTTGAAAGACCATAAAGTCGACGTCTGGATACTGTTCGGATACAGCGCGGAAGTTGGTTTCAAAGCGAGTGGAGACCAAACCTTTGATCATCTGCAGGACCGAGAAGTAGCCGCCCTTGATGTCCGAGTTGCCGGCCGTATTCACCCGCAGTGGTTTCATCGGATCGATGACGAAGACCAGGCAGGCTCCATCTTCGACCACGGACTCAAGGTTACAGCTCTTGGTCACCTGCCCATCGATATAGTAGCGATCGCCAATGGCTTTTGGCGTAAAGAGCGGAGGAATCGAGCACGAAGCCCGGACCGCTGCAGAAATCGGAATATTATCGAAAGGCGCTTTGCCAAGGGTTACGTGATCAAAGGTATCGTGATCGGTGGCGCCGATGAAGAGGTTGGTCTCGACTTCATCGAAGCGATCGCTGATGCCATGCTCCGCGAAGAGATCGTGGAGATAGGACTCAAGCCGTTCCCCCTTAAAAAATCCGGTTGGAATGGACTCAAGAGTATTTTCCAGCCACTGACTGGGCTTGACCTTTCTCATGCGTAGCGA
>SEDW01000817.1 GCA_004193325.1 Pseudomonadota bacterium
CGTTGGCGGTATTGCTGCCTTCAACATCGACACATTTTCCCGAATGAACGGATTTGAGGTAGTAGCTGTTGTTCCCGGCGTTAACGAGAGTAAATTTCTCATTTGCACCATAGTGACAGGACCACTGAATAAGACGAGCCGAATCCGCTGTGGACCAGGCGTCAACGTCGAGACATTTATTACTGTGTTTTGCTACGAGAGCGTAGTTGCGGTTTGCAGCCGGAGCTGTGCCTGCTGGGGGTGGAGTCGTGGGACTGCCGCCAGCGATGAGTTGAGCCGAAGACTTGCCATACCGGGCGCGAACCACATCTTCAGTCGTCCAGATTTGAAAGCCGCGCGAGCGGATGTAATCGATCAAGGCTGGAAGCGCCTGAGCCGTTTGCGAATGCACGGAGTGCATAAGAATAATACCGTAGCTGCCCTGACCCGGAACCTGAAGAGCATTAACGACATTATTATAGACGCAGGATGAGTTGCCGGCTGCGCAGTTGTAATCGAAAGAGTCGATCGACCAACCGATGTGCACGGCACGCTTCGCTACGATTGGAGCCACGCGTTTATAAGCTTCCGAAGGATTCGATGGGTCATTGCCTTGGTAGGGTTCGCCGTGTGGTGCACGGAGAAGGCTCAATTGAGGGCCAGCGCCGCCGAAAATATTTCTGACGATATTTTAAACGTTAGCAACTTCCGCTTCAACCGAAGCGGAATCGAGTTCGCCCAAATGATTGTGATGAGCGGTATGGTTGGCGAGTTCGTGACCTTCGTTAACCATCCGGCGAACGAGATCCTGCATTGGTGTGTCCTGGCTCAAGCTCGACCAGTTCTCCGAGTTGATAAAGAAGGTGGCCTTGGCATTTTTCTGACGAAGAACGTTCAGAACTGTTGCCGTGTTGTTCCAATCGGGGCCGTCGTCAAAGGTTAGAACCACGACGTTATTCGGGATATAGGAAGGTCGTGGGTTGAAGTCGATTTCAAAGGGAGCGGCAAAAGCATTGATTGATAAAAATGACGACAACAAGCCACCGAGCAAGATAAGGCTCTTTTTCATGGGGAATCTCTCTAGAAATGTTTGATTCATCGGTTACGAAAGGAGGGATATCGTGGATCAGCTGTGGAGCGCAAGACCATAGGCAGACGTCATATTCAATGTTTATGAAACGGTGAATGAAATCTTAAGTCAAATCTGTTCACGATGAGTAAATGAAAAGAACTGGAAACTTTGCTTTGAGATCTTGATTTGCGGAAAAGCCGCCGGGGGAAGTTTGCAGTTGACGAAAAGTTGAAAAAAGTTGACTATTTTACACATACGGTAAATGTGTAAATACTTCACTTGTGAGACCCCTATGAGCCAAAGTTCTAAAATGCGCCAAGTAAACGGGTTTGCCGCCCTGGAAAAACACGGAAAGATCGTCCCTTTTGCCTTTGAGCGACGTGGATTGAGAAAGAGCGATGTCGCAGTGGATATCCTATTCTGCGGAATATGCCATAGCGACATCCATTCGGTAAACAAGTGGGGCAGCGAATTTCCTTTGGTGCCTGGGCATGAGATTGTTGGAGTGGTGAGCGAGGTGGGAGCCGATGTCTCTCGCTTTAAGGCCGGTGACCAAGTGTTGATTGGAACCATCGTCGATTCCTGCCGAGTCTGTGCGCCTTGTGTCGATAAGAACGAATCCTACTGCCGAGCCTTTCCCACTCTCACCTACGATGGGATCGATCGGGTGGATGGACTTCGCACACGGGGTGGCTACTCCAGGTCTTACGTAGCCGATCAGGACTTTGTTTATCATCTTCCAAAAAATCTTGATCCAGCCGCTGCCGCTCCTCTGCTTTGCGCGGGAATCACCACTTATTCCCCTCTGAGACATTGGAAGACGGGGCCAGGTAAAACCGTGGGAGTCATCGGTATCGGAGGACTTGGCCATCTCGCGATTAAATTTGCGAGAGC
>SEDW01000094.1 GCA_004193325.1 Pseudomonadota bacterium
AATGGTTGCGAGTGCGCCGCGATTCGTTTCCCCGACGATGTAACCTTTGAGTTCGAGCCATTGGGCTTTGGGAGTGATAACGATGCGCGCGAGTTTGGTCACATCTGCACCGAGAGCATCGGACGTAATCGAAGCCGGACTGCTCTGACTGGAGGAATCACCTTTGCCTGCATTGGAGCAGGAGGGGGAGGAAAGCGCCACCATTGAGAAAGCCAGAGCGAGGCCCACGGCTTTATTGTGATTGTTTTGCTTCATGATGTTTCCTCCTATCGACTTTTCGGTTTTATGTTGGGATGCCTGAAGTATTAACTGCAAAGTCGGGATATAGAAGGCAAAATTTGGCCTTCATAAGCTTTATATCCAAGCGAGTGAAGAGTAAGATTCAGGTAAGATTTCATGAGATGGGGGAGCTGTCTCGATGAAGAAACAAGTTATGCGCTTCGTGTAATGAATGTCGAATCTTAGAAGGTCTTCAAAATCTTTTCTTAAGAAATGCCGATATAAAATAAACCGCAAATATTTGCGAATATTACGGCTGAAATGCTGATGACTGATCATTCCGTTCGGGACAAGAAACTTCGGCTTTTGCTATGATCGATCTGTTGGCGGCTTGCTGACTCGTGGTTCTAACTTGCTGGGTTTGGGAGGAACACTATGATCATTCCATTCGATCGTCATCTGAAGAGACGCAAACAACAAGAGCAGTATCGCCAGGAATTGGTGGACAGGATCTTGAGTCATCACAGGAGCAGCCCGGATGCCGAAGTGGACAAGGATGGATATCTCGAGCATGTAAAAGAGGGCTTTCCTATCGAGATACTCGAAAACATCGTGCAAAAACTCGAGCAAAGGGCCGGCGGTCAATAAACAAAGATTCTTTTCAAGGGGCCTCATGGCCCCTTTTTTTAGGCCCAAAACTCCTCCTCTTTCGTTGCATGTCGAATCGATTCCGCGTATCGTCCCGCTCTTTGGAAAGCTCAATTTTTCCGACCGATAAAGAGAATCATGGACAACTCCAGCTGGAAACGCCTGCAAAAGCTACGTCAATCCTACCTCGATGCAAAGGGATTTTTGCCCGACTACTGGCAGGATGACGAATTGCTTTTGGCCTACGATGAAACCCTCGCGCAGCGGATTCGCTGGAAATGGCGGGCGGTTATTGACGTCTTGCCCCTTGCGATCGCTGCGTTTCCGAAAACTTTGGTCGACTGGGGTTGCGGGACGGGTGGGGCGAGTCGGGAAATTCTCAGCATGCACCCTGAGCATTTTGAACGACTTATCCTTTTGGATCGGTCGAATCGGGCGGTGAGCTTCGCCGCGCGTCAGGTCAAATCTGAACAGCCGAACATCAAGGTCGATACGAAGCTGTCCGCTGTGGACGAGGGCTTTACGCTATTGATCAGTCATGTCCTCTCGGAGCTTCCCGACGAGGAGCTGCGAAAGCTGATGCCTCTCGTGGAGCGGGCGAGCGTGATTCTCTGGGTCGAAGCCGGAAGGCCGCAGGAGAGTCGCAAATTGAGCGGTATTCGCTCCGAGCTTCAAGGCTCACACCATTTTCTCGCGCCCTGTCCTCACCAGGATATCTGCGGCATGCTACGAGAAGGGCAGGAAGAAAACTGGTGCCACTTTAAAGCTCCGGTCCCAAAGGAAGTGCATCACTCCGCGTTCTGGCGCGAATGTGCCAAGCAACTGGGTGTGGATCTTCGCAGTCTGCCTGTGGCTTATCTCTTTGCTCAAAAGAAAAACGCAGTCCACATTGAAACGAAAGATGAGTTGAGAATTCTTGCCGGTTCTCGCCAATACAAAGGCTATACACGCTTTAATGCCTGTCACCAAAGCGGGATTATTCAAGCCGATTATATGAAACGTAATTCAAAAAAAATATATGAAGCTCTTGCCGAACCCGGCCTCGATTCCAAATACGAAACGAGTGAGCTGCTCTTAAAGGATGATGCTGATGACGACAAATCCCTATAAAGCGGTATTCATCGATCTCGATGGAACCCTTCTCAACAAACAGTCTGTGGTGGGCGAAAGAAACGCCGCGTGTATCAAAAAACTTGTGGCGAAGGGTGTGAAAGTAATCTTCTCCACCGGTCGTCCGATCGAATCGGTTCGCCACATTTGTGGAGCCATTCATCAGGATGATCCCGTCATCACACTCAGTGGATCCATGATTCACAAGACCATGTTCGGCAGCCCCATGAAGGCGCAGACCATTCCCTTTGAGACGGTCCGTAACATTTTAGAAACCTGCCGGGACCTCGGCGGCGTTGATAACATCATGCTCGATGATGAAGACGGTTTTTATTCGCTCCACGAGAACGAGGAAATCGAAGAGTTCGTCGGTATGTTCCACAAACGCCCGAAAGTCTTCACCTACGATCAGGTGCCAAGCTCAGCCGTGCTATCGCTCATGATCCATTCCAAAGCCAATCGCCGGGACATCTACACGAGCCTTCACGAAAAGTTCGGGGCTGACGCTCATTTTACTTATTTTAAAGAATATCCCTGGATCGAGATCTCAAACTTCAGCAGCAACAAGGGTGTGTCCATGACTCACGTTTGTGAAGCCTATGGCTTCCAGCTCGATGAGGTGATCGCCATAGGCGACGGCGCCAACGATCTCGAAATGATCGCAGCTGCCGGCCTTGGAATCGCTATGGGAAATGCTGATGAG
Source organism: Pseudomonadota bacterium (assembly GCA_004193325.1). Taxonomy (GTDB): domain Bacteria; phylum Bdellovibrionota_B; class Oligoflexia; order Oligoflexales; family Oligoflexaceae; genus Oligoflexus. Next base: position 2,681 of record SEDW01000094.1, read on the forward strand.
GAGGTCAAGGCAGTCGCTGACCGTGTCGCCCCTCATCATACTGAGGATGGATTTGCCGTCGTTCTCGAGGAGATCTTCGGCCTCTGAATCAAGGGGAAACAGTCGACGCTGAGCAAGGGCGGCAACTCGTGATCTTCGCATCGGTGAGATGGATGTCTCGAGTGAGTTTGCCCTTACGCACGTAAAAGAACGCGATGCTCGGATCGATTTCCGCAAAATCTTCGTAAGTCCCTTGCATCTTGTCCGGATGCGCAATAATTCCATCAATCAAAGCTTTGATCTGGAGACGACACTCGCCCTTGTCCTTGCCCGCTGGCAAAAGAGTTGCGCAAGCATGCTCGGCGATCGCCTCGAGCAGACCGTTCTCATCGTTCGAGAGCGTTTCGATATGATTGCGAATGATCGGATAAAAGCCTGCGGCCAAACGATCTTTGGCATCGGCAGGCACGCTGATCTGAGCTGAGGCAAGGGTCAGCTGAGCCACACGCAAACTTGCAAGCGCATAAAATTCTTCCAGCTGATTATCAAAACTCCCGTAGAGCGAAGCTTCGTCCTTCAGCTTCGGCAAGAGGCAGCCTCCATCGGAGATCTTCAGGACTTCATCAAAATCAAAGGCCAGGGGCTCGGTTCCTGCATCATCATGCATCCAGTCGCCTGTGTAGGGATCAAAGCTGTAGAGATCCATAAAGAGCGCACCGAACCAGGCGATCGCACTCAAAGATTTTTTGGTGTACGTGATTTCCTGAGGGCTCAGAGTGTAGTGGAGGCCGATGCGGGTCCAGCCCGGTTTAAACCCATTGAGAATCTGCAGTATGAGGTCGACGTATTTGCTCGACTGCTCGCGTTCGATCTGAAGAAGTTCGTGACCGAAGGGGCCTGCACAGGCACAGCCGGAACGAGCCTGAACACCGAAGAAATCGTTCAGGAGAACGGCGACAAAGGTGTGGTGAAATTTTCTTTTGCCGTGATTTACCAGAAAGGAAAAGATTGGATAACGCTTTGAGGGATCGCTATTACCGAGCATCTGGAGTTTAGGATGCTTGGCAAAAAAGTCCATCATCTCCGAGCAGATGTTGTGCTCGAGGCGATGGATCGCATCCCGGCCGAGCCAGTCTTTGATTTGGAAGGATAGGGCTGCCTGCCAGGTCTGACGAATCGGAAGGGTTCCAGCAGATTCCCGCTCCTCGATCGAGGCGTGGAAGTGATATTCCCAAGGCGTGACGGCCGCTACGGTTCCGCCGCCACCGAAGGAGGGGTGAACGTTCGCGTCGTAGATATGACCGCGGCCGACGAGAAAGCCGAGGTTGGAGCCGCCAAGGTTTTTGTGCACCGAGAGATAGATGGCATCGATACCGTCGCGCAGCATATTGATGTCCGCATAGGGACTGCAGGCTGCGTAATCGACGAAGAAGAGCGCTTTGTGTTTGTGAAGGACCTCGCCAAGCTTTTTCAAATCGCTGCGAAATCCGGTGACGTTGGAAGCCGCAGAGAAGGAGCCGACTTTGAGATAGCCCGGATAATTCAGAAGCTGTTCTTCCAAATCTTTCAGATCGATGTCATTGATCGAAGGGCCTTCGCGAAGAGCCTTAATGCGCACGAAATGGCAAAGCGCTGAGTCCTGCCAGGAGACATCGTTTGAATGGTGTTCGTAGGGGCCGACGAACACCACAACTTTTTTCGACATCAAGTCCTTGATGTCGACGCCAAGTTCTTTTTTGATCAGAGTCTGGCCTTTGGGCGAGAGATAAAGGCCCAGGATCTTCTGCACTTTCTCGATTGCGCCTGTCGCACCAAAACCTGTGGGAACGACAAAGCTTTCTTTATCCGCACCTACGTGTTGCCGAATGCTTTCGAGCGCGATCTGCAGGCGTTGGGTGGAATATCGACCTGTGGCCGAGGTCTCGGTATGAGTGTTGGCATACGTGCACATGCATTCTGCGAGATAATTTTCAATCGCCTCAAGGCCCTGGGCCGAGGCCGTATAGTCGAGATGCAGCATTGAACGAAAGGCACTGGCCGGAGTTGCCAGACCGAGGGCGGCCCAATGATGAGGCACCGGGATCATCGTCAGTCGGCCGATTTTGTTTTGCCGCAACCAGGCGAGTTTCTCTTCTTCGGTCTGCAGATCTGCCGCTTTTGCCGCAGGATGAACGAAGCTGAGACTATGCCAACGCTTTTGAAAGAGCGTTGCGAGTTGTGGTAAGGTGTTTAGCTGATCGGCTTGCCATGGCGATTGATCCATATGGAAATTCCTCAAGCGTATACGTGGGTCATTACAGAAATCTTTTAGCCTGGACCTTGGAGTCGAGATGAATCATCCCAGCCGCATTCCTGTCGTCTGTGCGGTTATCCGCCGAGGCGATCGCTACCTGGCCTGCCAAAGATCCGAGTCGATGCGCGAGCCTTTGCGTTGGGAATTTCCCGGTGGCAAAGTCGAGATGGGCGAATCTCTGTTTACTGCTCTACATCGTGAGATACACGAAGAGTTGGCGGCTAAGATCTCAATTCGAGGTATATTACGCCCTTGTTCCTTCGAGAAGAACAACAAAGTGATCGAGCTGCACGCTTTATTGTGCGAGCTAGTCAGCGACGATTTCGTCTTAAAAGAACACTCTTCTTATCGTTGGCTGAAGGCAGGGGAGTTCGGCGAAGTGGATTGGTGTGACGCGGACCTTGAGATCCTCGAAATTCTAGAGATGGATACAGTGGAAAAGACGGGCTGGTGGAGGACTTAGGCTGCTTCGGTTTGAATCTGCCGCAGGGGAAGCTCGATTTTGACTGTCGTATTGCCCGAGCTAAAGTCGAAGCTGAGTTTGCCGTGGTGGCGTTCTATGACTGATTTGGCAAGGCTTAGGCCCATGCCTCGCCCCTCATCTTTGGTCGAGAAGAAGGGTTGAAAAAGTTTTTCACGCAGGTTCAGCGCAATGCCGAGGCCGCTATCGACGATGGATATCGTGCAATGGCTATCGCCTGTTTTGCTGAGTTCGACTCTCACCCATTTCGTTTCGCTTTTTTGAGCGGCCTCGGATGCGTTCTCGAGCAGATAGAGAAGCGCCTGACTCAATTCCACTTCGCGCCCCTCGATCTCAACATCCGTTTCAATCTCAGGTTCAAACCCAATTTCTTCGGTCTGATAACGGTTGGCTACCACTTTATTCAGGCGTTTCAGAAGACGGCTCAAGGCGATCTTCCGAATGTCCTCATGCGTAGGGCTGGAGGCGATAAGTTCAAGATCGACCACCGCTTCCTGAATGCGGAAGAGGGTCTTTTCGATACTCTGAAGAATGGATTCCTGCCTCGAACCAATCGTTCCCTCACGAGCCATCACATCGCGCAGTTGTTCGGTGCGTCCGACCAGAATCGCGAGCGGGTTATTGATCTCGTGGGCAATGCCGGCGGCCATTTCCCCAAGTGCGTGGAGCTTGTTTTGTTGAAAGGAGGCGGCGATCCTTGATTCGAGCTGAATTCTTCTCAGTTCGAGTTCGGCTTCAAAGCTTGAGTTGAGGCGGGCGAGGTTTGTTTTGGTGACCAAAACTTCCCGGTGACGGATTTGCAGAGCATTCAAAAGATCCTGAAAAAGCTTTTCGATTTCGGCGAATTCGCATTCGAGAGTGCTACCCGAGAGTATGCGCAACTCATCCGAGACGAGCGAGCTGACATCGTAGTGCTGAAGTTTGATCTGCAGTTGATTGAGAGGCCTTATCAAGACGTAGTGGGCATGGAGGCTAAGGCAGGCGCCCATGATCAGTACGCTGAGGAAGCCAAAGCCCCAGCGAAGGCTATCGCTGTAGGTTGCGTTTTGTATCGAGATGTAGACGAGTCCAAGGAGCAGGGACAGAAGGGTGCAAAGAATCACCGTCTGGATGAAAAATTGGACTGCGATTTTTTTGGGATAAGAAGCCACCGAACCTCCCGAGTCACGCTAAGTTATCGACATAGCGAAGGAAAACTGAAGGTGGGGCGTGGAAGAAGATCAGTGGATTCAGGCTAAGTGCCTGAAATCAGAGTCCCTCGAGGAAGGATTTGAGGTTGTTCAGAACCGGATATGGGATCTCATGTCCCCCCGGAAAGGAAACATACTCATGAGCATAATTGTGATCTTTCCAAAAGCGGGACAGTTCGAGCGCGCCGTCGATCGGCAGAACATTATCGAACTGCCCGTGCGATTGAAAAACTTTGAAGGCACGAGGCTTGCGATCGATCGCCGTTTTCCAACGGGAAGCGGCAATGATGTTCGATGAGAGGAGGAGCAAGGCGCTGATCTTGGCTTCGCTATGCAGAGCGAGATCGCAGCTGATCATCGAGCCCTGACTGAAGCCTCCAATAACGATTTGATCGTAACGATCACTCAGCTCCCGAACCATTCGATCGACACTCAGAGATGCGGCAGTAAATCCAGCAGGAAGTTCGTCCCGGAAAGGCTGGCGCTCGCCCCGCATAAGGGCTTGCTCTAATCTTTGCATATCAATAGGAAACCAGGCCCGACCGACATATTCTGGAGCGAAGGATATTTCAAGTGTGCCGTTCGGAAAGTACCAGTCCCAGCTCTGCTGCGGGTCAAGGACCGCGGAAATGCCTGTTAAATCGGAGAAATTCGCTCCATATCCATGCAAAAGCACAATGCATCTTTTGTTATTGGGCGAGCTTCTCACAAGATTATCGAGATCAGCTATGCGTTGAAATGTACAGGTGTTCATTCTTTTAGGCTCCTCTTCAATCTTGAGCTGGTTTTAGCAGGCTGAAACGCATTTCACTAGTATATTTGTGAAGCTAAAGTCCCTTGTTTTGCGCCTGAGAAGCGCTATGCTTAGTTGCTGGAGACTTCCAAACATTTTGTAATTATGAAAAACGGATGAGCCGCTCATTCTTAAATTTTACAAAGTATTGTCGGTTAGCGCTGCCATAAGCGGGATTTTACCGAGAGTTCGAATGGAATCACTACCCCCAAACATTCGTATAGAGATATCATAACGAGAACGATCACAGGCCCCGGGCCACGGAGGTAGATATGAATATCGAAAGACCCTATCGTATTGCTGTGATCGACGATGATCCGGTTCTTCTCGATATCATGGAGCGCGTCCTTAGAAAGCAGCCTCATGTGATCACGCGGTCCTTTACTTCGCCGAAAGAGGCTCTGAGAGCGATTCGGGACGAAAAGATTCATATCGTCTTTGTCGATATCAATATGCCCGAGATGTTTGGTGATGATGTTTTGAAAGAATGCATCAGCATGAAGCAGGGGATCCAGGTCTATATCGTGACCGGTAGCGACAGCGTGCTCCTTGCCGATCGTTGTCTCAACAACGGCGCGCGTGGTGTCCTCTTCAAGCCCTTCGACCATCAGGAACTGATTTCCTGTGTGACCGAAGCGATTCAGTTCCTGGACAAGTGGAACCGGCTGGTCACCAACAAGCAAAAAAAAGCGGGATGAGTCTAGGAAGCGAGCGCTGAGGACCTCTACTGTCCTTCAGCATTCGGTTCCTCACCGGGCTGGTTCTCTTAAAAAAGTCTCGATGACATTTGCGTCGATCTTCTGCCACTTCACAGGCCAGGCCCTGTTCTCGTGAAACTCCGCATTCAAATGCTGCACCAGCAGCGCCTCAAGGCCTTTCTCAAGGCTATAACGCACGCGCGCGGCCTGAAACCCAAAAAACTTACGATAGCGTGGGAAAATAAGCTTATAAAGGCTTTCCTTGCTCGAGAAGATGAGCGTAAGGGCTTCCTGCTCGCTTATCCCGAGAGCGGTTTGCAGCTCAGCGATCTCCTCAGGATCGGTGCAGATCTGCGTCTGGAGCGCGGCGCTTGGGTTCTCGATGAGAGCCTCAAGGTCTATCCCAAGGCCGGCGTTGTCCTTAGCGCGACTGAGGACGGCGACGACCTGACCCTTGGAATGGGAAATCGAGCCGACCCAGGACGCGGGCCAAAGCGGGCTACGGTCTTCGCCCATCTCGATTATGAGAGGAGTGACGCCAAAGCCCCGGAAGCACTGCTTGATGCAGAGGCGGCCGAGGAGATATTCGATTTGCCGCTTGTGAACGGCACGCTCGAGATTTTTGGGTAGATAGAGACCTTCATCCTCAAAGTCGGAGACTTTGAGCTGATCGTAAGCGAAGCTAGCGCGGCATAAGAAAACCCCCGGGATCAATTCGGTCGATCGAGGGGGTGAAATACTTAAGTGATTCATCAAGTCCAACCCTGAGTTCAGTTACTCAGGAAGTGTATATCGGATGTCGATGCGTGAATCAAGTCGGGGCTCAAAATTAAGAGTGATCTTGTTGCCTGAGCGAACATAATCGATCGAACTGCTTCCATCGACAAAGACCTCCCAGCGGCCCAC
>SEDW01000818.1 GCA_004193325.1 Pseudomonadota bacterium
TGATTGCCGATCGGATCACTTCCTGGCCAGCTCGTGACATGAGCTGTAAAGCGAAACGATGCGTAAGTGATCGCCTGACAAGCAAAGGCTTCGGCCTCGTATTGATAGAGACCTCGCTCGCGAACAAGCTTTTTCTTGAGGGCATCCAGAAACCCTTTGTAGGCGGAAGCACCCTGCACGGCACCAAAACCGAAGAGAGGAAACTTATTGCTCTGCACGATGTCGATTTTCACGCCGCGGGCTGCGGCTTCAATGAGATTATCAAAGACAAAGGTCTGGGTCGTGGGCAGCCGCACCTGATTGTAAAGGTCCTGCTGCGAAATCGCGATATGAGTCTTCGCGCTATCAATCATCGCCTTCAAGGCCTCGTCCGAGGGATCACCACCAAAGCTGCCGAGTCGACCCACGCTGATGGAATTTTTGTTGCCGATCACCGTGTTCTTGGCTTTGAATCTTGGCATGCGGCCAACGTTCGCGGGATAGGCGGCCCAGCGGTTGTCAACGTTGTCCCAAAGAGAGTTGACATAATTTCTCGCGTCGAAGGCGGCTTCGCCTCGATAGATAAGAGAGAGATCAAAGATGGGGGTCTCAGTGAGATAATGTTTGCCCCAGAGGTTATGGCCACCGCTCAATGCATAGTTGCCATCCGCGACGATGATCTTTGCGTGATTCCAACTGATGCGTTTGCCGTCGGAGAGCCAGCCGAGATTCATCGGCAGTCTCATGTAGGTCTTAGGACTCTTAATCTTCAGATCATCCACGATACTGTCGAGCACTCGATTGGTCGTGACGAGAAGATTCAGAGAGGTTGGTGTCTTGCTCGCGAAAAGCATACGAACTTGAGGAACGCTTGATTTTTGACTTAGTACGGATAGGCCATTAATAAATGCCGTATAAAACTCTTCGGTAGGCATGGCGAGTGAGACAAAGTCGAGCTCACGATCGGCATTTACCATCACCTTGTAGACGTCGTCGATCAGATAGTCAGCAGGTCCAAGACACATTTTTTTCGGCTCTTGGCCGAGCTGGGAAACCGAAGCCTCGAGCTCCCGGCATTCCATAGAGGGACCTTGGCAATCAGAATTGCTACTGCAAAGAAGCCTCGCAAACTCCCGGTCGCAGTTTCTCAATCGGGTATCGCAGTGCAGATCCGTCGGCAATTCTTCCACGGATTTGCCCCATAGACCTTTGGGCGATTGAACGAGCCAATCGTCTTCGAGATCGATCGCACCTTCCGACCAGACCTTGTCTTTCAATTCCGGATAGGCAGAGTTCAAACGGGAAATGACAGTCTGATAGATCTCACCGGCTCTTTGAACACGGTCTTCTGGCGAAGATTCAACGCTGTTCTGCGCTTGAACGCTGGCATGCAAAGACAGGAATAACAATAGCGAAGAAAGCAGAGCAAAATTTGCAATTCGCATAAGATCCCCAGAACTGAACAAAAGTAATGTTAGAGGTTTATACCAAGATTTCTTCAAAAGAGAACAAGCAATTTTCTTAACATCAGCGATCACAACAAAATGGTTTTTAAAAAAATTCTCGGTAAAGATGCAGCAACTCACAGCCTTTTTTAGAGTACGCTCAAGGCCTCTGATATTTTCTTAAAAGGAAACAGCTCACGCTGATTAACTGACACTCGGAAATCTGGCGGGGCAACGAAAAATAAGAAGGGATTTCCCGCCTTTGCCCAAGCCGAAGCTTTTTAGCTGGCGCCCCGTGACAAGGCAGTTTAAACAAAGGGCGAAATGATAATGGGGATCATCAGATGAACGAAGAGCTCAGCCTCGAAGAAAAACTTGCCGCGGAAATCGATCAACTGCCTTGGTCGGCCCTCGTTCGACACTTTGCCTTTGGCCGCGTTCATGTCGTGCGAAAGCCTTTTAAAATTCTTGATGCAGCTCTCATCGTGCATCGCGACAATGCCGCTGAACTCAA
>SEDW01000095.1 GCA_004193325.1 Pseudomonadota bacterium
ACATAACTTGCGATCGAAGACGAGATGATCGCGATCTTGTGCGCTTCGGGGAGACGCTCAAGGATGCGGTCACGATACTTCTCGACAAGGACCGGAGGACAGTGACGAATCACGATATCCTGGAAGAATGGATCGGCAAGAACCTCTTCCGTCTTCTCCGACAGTTTCTCGAGAAGGATGTCCGTCAGCTGGTTAATCTCTTTCGAGATCATCATCGAGAGTTCAACAAGAGTCTTATTCTCTTGCTGTATCAAAGAACGGAAGAGAAGCTTGGCTTCCAGATCCGCCTTGACTCGAAGGATCTTAATGACCTCCGAAACATAGACTTCTTTGATAGCCAGGAATTCATCCTTGCTCAGAGTCAACGAAGCAATAATCTCGTAGGACGAGCAGATAACGCCGGTTTTGTTAGCTGAAGAATCTTTGATAATGATAATGCCGCGATCTTGCAGCTGACGACGAGCCTCTTCGGTAAAGAAGATGTTCGCGCCTTCAACGATCGCACGGACCGTCGCCTGGCCAGTCTTGGTAAAGAAGTCAGCCCAGTTCTTGTCGTTGACAGAATAAGGACGACCACCGGCCGGGATGAAGATATCCGCGTAGACCTTACGATAGATCTCGTTACGGATACGGATGTTCTCGTTGTTGTTGGCGAGGATGACAAAGGCCTGAGGATCTCCGCTCAACTGTGCTTTGTCGAATTCCATGATCGACTTGTTCTCGTGAACGAGGCGGAGGATTTCTTTCCACTCAAGACCTTTAGGATCGTAAGCGGCGCCGTAACCATCGCTGATCGATACCACGCGAGCATTCTCGCCGTATTCACGGAAGAGAATCTTCAGTTCGTTACCAGCCACGTCGCCGTCTGGGCCACCCGTGATCTTCACCGAGAACTGCTGCTTGTCGGGGTCTATCCCGAGGAAGTGCAGAACGTTGTCTACATAGACGTTCAAGCCTTCCGACGTTACGCCGTAAGTCTTGTGGTTGATACCTTCGCCTGGTTTTGAGGACATAAACGCTGAGGCATAGCGATAGCCGCGGCGACGAGCCTGCTCAGGAATCCAGACGATGAGGTCATTGGTGATGTTCTCATCCGGACCGAGATAAATGATGTCCGATTTCGGGTAGTAACTGACGACCTTGTTTTTGGTCGACTCGTGGCTTTCATCCTCTTCGACGAGCAAGTCGAGGAGAGCGTTGATCGAGCCTTTGACTGCCTGATCGCGGTGACCACCAGTCTTGAGAACGAGAACAGCTTTCGAGCCACCTTCTGGAATATCTTTGTTCTTGAGCTGCTGAGCGTTCGAGAGGCCGTAGACTTCATCAAAGAGGCCAGCGAGCGCCATGTCATGGTCAGCGTCAGTGCGAGGCATAACCACACGCACACCACCTCGGGCAATATCTTTCCAACGGACCTGGAAGAATCTAAAGTCCTTACCAATCACGTAGAAGATCGCAAACGGTGAGTTCGGATAATACTTCTTGTCGAGCACTTCAGGCGAAATACGGAACGCAAGACCCGTCTTGGTCGAGAGAAAGTAGTTCGTCTTTTGGCAGTGAACGATAAAATTAAGACACTCTTTGAAGATGTTACGATCCACTTCTTCAATCAGGTCTTCGACCTTGTCGTTCAGCTCTGCTTCGGCAGCTGCAAAGTTTGCTTCCCAGTTGTCGCGAGCCTGCGGATCAAACTTCGCACGGAAGAGTTTGATCACGGTCTGCATCACTTCAAAGTTTTGGAAGAAGGTGTTGCCGATTTTATAAACGCTATAAGCGTAAGGATTTTGTTTGGAAAGGAAGATATGACACCAGTTGGCCATCGCTCGCACGATGTTCGCCGCGTTGATCGAGAGGTCATAAGGGGTTTCTACCAGACGAGAGAAATCATCGTGATCGACCCAACCCAAGGTGCGCAAGGCTTTGGTCAGCTGAATCATAGGGATCTCAGATCCCGTAATCTTCTGGTTCGAGCCATGACTCAGGATGAAGTGAACAACAGTGATCGATTCCGAATAGCCTTCTTCGAAACGAACGATGAAAGCGCGACCGACGAAGAAATCGTAACGGTGAATGAGCTTCATGATCGGTTCGAGGATGTTCGCTGTATTAATGTTCTTGAGTCCGATCATCAAACGAGCGCCAAGGCTGTTTTCAATCGGTTCCAGAACGGTATGCGCACCCTGATGCGTGATCATGTGCTTGACCATGCGATAGGTCAGGAGCAAACGCGAGCTGGTCGCATAGGTGACGAAGTCGTTATCAATCGTCGAAAGGTATTGATCAACAGCCGCTTCCTGACCTGGAGATTCCTCGAGGATCAATGCGCGTGCGTGATTGATCTTGTCCATCACGTGACGGTTGTCTTTCTCCAGGTTTTTATGCTTGGAGTTGATGAAAGTCGAAAGGAAGAGGAGCTTGTCGCGTGAGAAGTAGAGCGCGCCCATTTTCAGGTCGAGTCCACGCACACGGGAAGCCATGTCGGACAGGATTTTACGATCACCACCTGGGCCGATGTAAGTCACCTTAAGGCGATCACGGTCCCAGAGTTCAACGGTCTGCTTCGTTTCGAAGACGTGACCTGTGATGATTGCGGAAAGGTGACGAACCTTTTCCTGGCGAGGCGTCGTCTGATAGTAGATCGGCGGCATCGCGTTGAAGAACCAAGGAGTGAGGATGGAGATACTGTGATCAACACCGACTCGAACAGTTTCAGCAATGTCTTCGATGTAGTTATCGAGAGCATCGCCAGTGAGATCCTTCGTCAGCGCCGGCTGAACGTCAACCGTATCCGAAAAATCCCAGCCAAGATCGGCATCCTGTACTTCGCTATTCTTCATCTTGTCTACCTGTTTCATTTCCCATGTTCCTAAACAATACGAAATATTGTTGTTCTATTTACTCAAGTTTAATTTGGTCCAAAGATTCTCAAGCGCGATCACATCATTGCCGTTGAAATGGCCTTTCGCACGGAATTGATCGGCGATCTCATCCCCTGGCGAACGATCACGAGCAGTATAGTGCTCATGGAAAGCTTCCATTACCCGCGCACTTTCCTCGCCGTGATAGCAGTCCGGCATGCGGGAGAAACCTTCGATAGCAAGCTCTGAAACCTTCTTGGATATACGCGCAATGTCCTTGTTATGGAGACCTTGGGGTGCGTTGTTCCAATAAGTTGTGAGATTCTTAAATTCTGGCAAAAGAAGATCGAGTGCCTTATTCAAGCTCTGATCATCGTAAAGTAGACCTGTGTAAAAGGCCCCTGGAGCAGCTTGCCAGAAACGGTGCTGGCAGTCGACCGAACGAAGTTCCAAAAACCCACGCGCCCGAACTTCAGGAAATTGAAGCGAGAGATGGGTCTGCAAATCTTTGTTCGTCGGCTTAGTGCCTTTGAAGCCTTTGGTCAACCAATCCCCAAAAGTGAACTGACCGTCCATGACTTCAAAGTTATGGCGTTCGCTAAAGACCACGCGCCCCTTGGCTATCCATTCCAGATAAGCTTCGACGCAGGCTTTGCGAGATAAGGTTTTGATCACCTCTTCCAGTTTAGGAAAACCGGTACGGGTCGGATCCATATGCTGCCAGGTTTCACCGCGATTCGAGATCAAACCGTTCAGTTTGTTCTCAAAGAGAGGCGAGTTGGCGAAAATTGCAGTTGCGAATGGCGCTAGGAGACTGCCGAGCAAATATCTCTTCGCCAGAGTTTCTTCCGAATCACCAAAATCGAGGTTGATCTGAATCGTACAGGTCTGCCGCATCATGCGTTGACCATGAACTCCTTGGGCCGAGAAAAACGCGTCCATTGCACGGTAGCGAGGTTTCTCCATCTGAAGACCGATTTCACTCACGCTTTCCCAAGGATTCATACCGACCTGAAGGATCGTAATGCCCTGGGCCTCCGCAGCGTCATCAACTTTCTTTTGGATATCACGCATCCGGCGCAGAGCATCGGACAGACAAGGATAAGGTTTCGAAGAGAATTCGAGCTGACCACCTGGTTCGAACGATAGCTGATCCTCGTCGTCGAGGAGAACGTTCATCAGATGATCGCTGCCTTCGGGAGAGGCAACGTAACGCCAGTCAGGATTATTTTTTTGCATGCTATAAAGCATTTTAACAAGACTCTGATCGCCATTGTAAAGCGGAACAGGGCTCGGTTTATCCTTGCCAAGCGTGGCTGTGTAGAGGGGAAGCATCTCGACTTCGATCCCTACCAATCCGGGCCATTTCGGATATTTGCTGCAGTAATCCGCAGGTCTCAACGGAAATATTTTATCGTGTACCCACGCATAACAATCGTCGTAAGTGAGTGCTTTATCAGCTTCAGCCATTTTAACATCCACTAGCAATTCTCCAGGGCAGCGTTGGCCTGCTGCTTGTCAGTACCGCAGGTTATACATTAGCCTCAAGTCCCTCTACAATCAGAGCTTGAGGAAATCCGAGCGACGAAAATACATAAAAACTCCCCGGAGTTCAAACTCGAGGGAGCGCTCTTTTTACTCTTCGACTTCGACGTTGATCGCGAAGTTGGTGATTCCATTTTTGCGTATAAAATCAATCAGCTTTACGACTTCGCCATGAGGCGTTTTGATGTCAGCCGATATCAGCGCAGAAATATCCGGTTTTGCCGCGAGCTTTTCGGCAAGCACCGCTGTGAGATCCGCATAATTAACTGGTTGGCCATCTAGGAAAAGCTTCGAATCCTTGTCGATACTGAAGCCAAGATTTTGAACCTGCTCGTTGGCCGCACCGGTCGAAGCTTTCGGAAGCTTCATCTCGATCGACTGACTCGTCATGTAATTTGCGGTCACCATAAATATGATGAGCAGCACGAGCATGACGTCAACCATCGGGGTCACGTTGATCTCGTTGATACCATCATCATCATCGCCCATACTTCCGGCCATGATAAATTCCTATAGAGAATAGTGAGCGATGAGGAGGCTTTTCACAGCTTCGGAATTCGAGATTTTTCTCTTCACGACGCGCATGAAAAGGTTGTAGGAGATGATCGCCGGAATCGCCACGATAAGGCCAACGGCCGTCGCGATCAGTGCTTCCGAGATACCAGCCATGACAACCGAAGGTCCGCCAGCGGGATGACTGGCAAGGTCTGTAAAGGCCTGGATGATACCGATAACGGTACCGAACAGTCCGATGAATGGAGCGTTACTGCCAAGGGTACCGAGAATGACGAGGCCGTGGTCGAGCTTTTGTTTCTCGCCATTGAGAAAGCCAATCATGCCCTGTTCCATCGCCGCCACGCCTTTTTCCTTGTACTGGAGGCCGCGGAGAAGGGTTTGGGTCTCGATAGCCGGTGAAGATTGGCAGAGAGCCTCGAGGCCTTTGATATCGTCATCGATCAATTTCTGCGCGACCGTCTGGGAGAAAGTGGGGAAATCCAGTCGGATTCTCGAGTAGAAAATGAGGCGTTCACAGATAACACCGAGTGATACAACGCTCAGGAAAATAAGCAGCCAGAGCACCCAAACGCTACCGAGAGACGTGATAACGAGGAGTTTGTTAACGAGATCCACACCCATGTTTTATTTCCTTAGAAAAGGCTCTTCTATAACATCACGCAGCCTAAGAATTCGCATCAATCAGGTATCGCATAGAGCATGATCAGGTGTCGATCCGTCTTTTCGCCAGAGATTCCAAAGGGAAAAGCTCTTTGAAGAGTCGAAGCATCGCATCTTCATAAAGAGGGAGACTCACATGATCCTCTCCCCATTGATCGCTTCGCACCCGAATCGTTCCATCAAGCTCGCCTGATTCATAGAGAACAACATGATCCCAGGCACTGAGCTGGCGCATGAATCGATCGAGACTGATTATCTTTTCGGCACGCGAAATAACCCAACCTCTTTGCGTCATCTCAAAGAGGTAGCCCATCTCGTTCCATGGTTGAAGAAAGAAGTAAGGACGATGTCCCGTTATGTTTCCAGACTCCCACATAAGGCGCGGGGGCTGGCCTGGACCCGGTTTGGATTTTAAATTCCAAAGATAAAATACATCGCGCAGATGAATGAAATGGTCGCGAACCCGTTGTGTATCTTCAATAGGCAGCCACTCCACGCGTTTCTGATCTTGCCAGCCGGCCGTAGCCCTGACGTTTAAAAATCTCTGCAAATCCTTCTCTATCAAGGAATTGCCGACTTGCACCTCTTCCACCTTCTTAGCTTTTCGAGCGCGCCAAGGCAGTAGGGGCCAAAGATTATTCAAAATTTCTCGTGTTTTTATCACATCGATCCTTGACAAGAATTTCTTAGAGTCGTAAATAAACAGCTCTCAAGGAGAGATCACTTAGATCTTCCGAAGTTAGCGGATGTAGCTCAGTTGGCTAGAGCGGCGCGTTGCCATCGCGCAGGTCGAGGGTTCGAGTCCCTTCATCCGCTCCATTTTTCTCAAAGAGAAGTGGAGCGAGCTAAAGAAAGAATGTTTTATCACGCGTCAGCGAGAGACAAACAAACGATCCGAAGCAAATACGATTCAAGTAAGCGGATGTAGCTCAGTTGGCTAGAGCGGCGCGTTGCCATCGCGCAGGTCGAGGGTTCGAGTCCCTTCATCCGCTCCATTTTCTATCTCCCGAAATTATGCCTCAATTCTAGGCAAACCTCAGCTCAATATCATGCTATCACGATGCCGGTAAATCTTATTTGCCTAGCAGTAATTCCTATCATTTCGAACCAAATCGTTCTTATTCAACCACGTCAATTATACGATGCAGATGTCCGAGATCAAAATACGATAGGCCATCTCCAGTCCGCTTTAAACGGACAATTGATTCCGTTGTCCTGCTCGAAATGTTTGCAGCTCATATTCCAGGTAAAGTTTGCCCAGCGATCCGTCGATAAATGGGAAAGCCCTCCTTTTAGAAAAGGACTTCCATGAAATCGGTAGCTGAGCAGTTTGAAGAATTGGTTGCAACTCGCAAACCCAGTCCGAAAAAATTCGAAATGGGCTTAGCAGACGCCGCTAAAATTAGGGCTGATAAGATTTCGACTGAGGAGTGGGCAGCTATTCTAAAGAGTGATCTTGCTCTATTCGAAGAAGTGGCTCTCGAATTGAGAGAAAAACTCGGGTCCGCATCTTCAATCGAACTTTGCAAAGTCTTCTCCGACTCTATTCGCAAAACGGTTCGGATCATCAAAGAAGAAATAAAAATCCAGGGCCGCCCCTCTTTCGAACTCGATAAGGCTCTCGACCGCGGCGTAAGTGAACAACTCACAGAGACTATGGCTCGCATCAAACGAGCTGGCTAAGCAGCCTCCCCTACTCTTTTCACCGTTGACCCCTTCGTGACTTTGCTGTAGCCATACAGAAGTATGGTTAATATAGAGTCAGGAAAGGGCGTCTTTATGGGATTGGAAATACTTCGTCAAACGACTCGTCAGGCACTCCGCGAATGCATCCTCCTCGCCACACAGCAGCACGGCTTTGATTTGGAGACCGCTCTCCGCAAAAACGGATTGATCGATGACAGCATCCGACTTGCTGATTCCGAAGCCGCCAAGACTGCATTTGATATGTGTTACCAGGAAATCGACTGGCGCGATCGGCAATCGATTCTACCCCTGATTCCTATCTTCGAGACGTCCTACAGCCATAGTCCACGAAACTTCGCGAGTCTGCATAACTACCTCGACGGGATCCTGGCTCACGATGGGTTTCGGATGAAGGAGGGGCGGTTGATTCGTTTGCCGATGTGATGCAGGTCTAGAGCTAAAAGAGTTGCTAGTAGCGATGAAACTGATTGTCACCTAAGCCTCGAACAAGGCTGAGCTAAATTTTAAGAAATAATTAACACTCTAAATACAGTGTCTAAGACACCGTATTAAATGGGCTAAAAAGAAGCTGTGAATATCCCCGGTCAAGATCCGATAGCGATGTATCAAGAGTTATCAAAGGACTTCCCATGACCAAGCACAAGCTCAGCATCGCAATTTTTCTCCTGGGCAACTGGGCTTGCAACTCATCGCAAAATATCAAAGCGTCCTCGGTTACAACAAAAGTTCTAGTCGGATCCGAGCAGGCCAAGCCTGAAGTATCGAGTGGTGACGGGAGTGTTTATTCAAGCGAGACCGGAATGGATGGCCTCGTCGATTCCGCAAAGAAACCTGACGAGCCACAAGACGAAAGTGTTTCCATTCCATCTGCTATATCCGGTGCACTTCTCTTCTGTCAGGACATAAGCAACGCTCAACTGCCGAAGCACAAAAAACAGGTGGGCTGCGCTCTCAAAAACGACGACGGCAAATCTCAAAACCGTGACCTCTCAGTTCATAAAAGTCACAAATGGTCCTTTGCTTCGGACGAAGCCAGTGGAGTCCTCATCAGCGATCTTCCTTCGTCACTCACCAATCAAGCGGTCTTCATCGTTACGGCCAAGGACAATAATCCCTCGGCCTTTATCAATGCCAAGCTTAACGTAACGCTCAACTACGTGGAGCAGGATGATCGGGCGTATGAAAGTAAGACAAGCCTTGAATTGCAGATCCTCCGCTGGGTTCCATTGAACAACAAAGCCATCCCAAAAAATGCTTTGATCGCAGGTACAGAAACCAACGGCACAGTGCAGTCCCCCATTTGCCGCTACCACTACGGCACTCAACTGATCCCTGGCAAGGTGCAGACCGATTACAAAGGCGGCAGCGTGTGTTTTGGTTCGGTCGATGGCACCTATATCACTACAGGCACGACCTACTACGACACCGATGTATTGATCTCAGATGTGGATTCGACTCAGTACTTTGAATGGGTGCCGACGACGAATGGTGTGATTCCAGAACTCGCTTTCCAGGGCGGCAGCGATACAGCCGGCAAGGCAGTCTTTGTTTGCCGAGGCAACACCGACAGTGCTGGCAAGCCCTACCCCGCTACCGCCGCTTATCCGAATGGCGAGCCGAGCCCCGGCTATGCAAAAGCCGATGGCAAGGGCTGCACCTGGCAATACTATGATCTTATTACTTCGAAGAAACTAATAATATGCAGAAGACATTTTTTTTAGGTTCTGAGTGTTTCCTCATCCAACTTACGTCAACAATAGGAGAGCAATGACTTATCCACTTCCGACCTAAGAGTGATTATGACTTTTGGCAAAAGTATCTCTGTACGAATAGTCCTCGCCTTCGCTGTAATCAACCTGGCAAGTCTCTGCAATAAACCAATTCAAGAAAAAATCGACGACATTCGGACGAAACACAAGGTTCCAGCCTTAGGAGCTTTAATTCAACGTGACGAAAAAGTTGATGTGTATATCAGCGGCTTTCGAAAATTAGGCGATCCCACGCTTGCAAAAACTTCTGACAAATTTCACTTAGGCTCCGACACCAAAGCGATGACGGCCACACAAATTGCCATTCTTGTTCAAGAAGGACGCATTCGCTGGAATAGTAAGTTGAGCGAGATATTTCCGGAATGGACAGATTCAATGAATGAAGCGATGAAGCCAATGACTGTGGAAATGCTCAGCTCTCACATGTCTGGCATCACACCTGATCTCTATGCTTTTCAAGACGGTATTCTGATTAAAATCGCCACTGACCCAAACAAAACCCTTCTTCAAATCCGAGCCGAAACCTCAAGACTCATTTTCGAATCGGCCCCACTCCATAAACCTGGCACTCATTTCGAATACAGCAACATGAATTATATAATTCTTGGAGCCGTCATTGAAAAACTAAAGGGTTCACGATGGGAGGAAACGATTGAAAACATGATATTCAAACCACTCGGGATGTCTTCTTGCGGCTTCGGCCCCCCGGGAAATCCAGATGCACCTGAACCCGATCAACCCTGGGCCCACTTTGTAGATGCAGAAGGAACTAAAGCGATGCGTCCGGATTCCAATGCGGACAATCCGCCCGCATTTGGTCCCGCCGGAACAGTGCACTGCTCCATGCAAGACTGGGCTAAATTTCTCACAATTCATAGAAACGGTTTTAATGGAAAGTCCAGCGTAATTCTTGAAGCGGAAGGCTTCAAAAAACTTCATGAGGCTTACCCGGGACAGGAATATACCTACGGGGCATGGGGACGCATTCCACAGCCTTGGGCCGGCGGTGACGCTCTCACTCACGCTGGCAGCAATAATGGAAATTATGTGACGGCATGGATCGCTCCCAAGAAAAATTTGATCTTGTTAAGCGTGGCGAATATGGGTGGTGAGGCTGCTGTTGCTACCGATGAAGTCGTACAAGCTCTTCTCTCTTCGCAAAAGCAGTAGCTAAGAAATAAGGGCGCCGACTTCCATCGGCGCCCTTAACATTTCAAAAACCAAAAAAATCAGTGCCCCGCATGGTTATGCTCACCTTCAGCCGCTTTGATCTCGTCGTAGAATGATTCGTACGAAAAGTCCACACATTTACCGCCACCATTCTGAGCCACGTGCTGACAATGATATTCCGGGCGGAGCGGAGTGAGAAGCGCATGCGTCTGGCGACAGGTGAAAGTATTGCTGTTCGCGCGCTCATAGGTACCGTATGGAATGCTGCTCATAAACGCCACGCAGTTGATGAACGGCGCGTTGGGAATGGCCAGAATTTTAGCGGCACCTTCGAAATCATCTTTGGAATCGAAGTAGCTCGTGCAAGTGCCGCCCTTTACGCTTTCCTGTGTAATAGGATCGATGTGCCCAACCGTTAGAAAGGCACAAATACCAGCAATGCGGCTGGCTCTCGTGAGTTTTTCCTTCTCAGGAACGTCTTTGTTCGCCGCAAGATTTGGAATGATCAGATCGAAATAAATGATTTTGTTTTGTTTGTTGAATTTAAAAGTTCCGGTTTCGGTGAGAGTTTCTTTTTTGTCTTCGGCAGTGCCGGCCGCGGCACAATCGGTTTTGCCGTTCTTGCAGAAGGCTAGATTTGCATTGACGGCAACTTGGTCTTCATCGGCTAGCACGGAAACAATATCGACCCGAATGACGTGATTTTCCGGATTAGCCGCGAGCGCATAGAAGTATTCCACCACGCCGTTAAAATCAGTGAATGTTCCCAGTGGCGTTACGCGACCACGAACATAGCCTTCCTGAAAGAGATGATTCGCAACAGTAGGATCTTTCATAACTGCAATGGGACCCGGGTAGACCAAAGACGTGTAAAGCTCTTTGATTTGTGCTTTGCGAAAAGCTAGGACTTCGGCGTCCTGTGTCACACAAGCTGTTTGAATGTTGTCGACACACGATGGCTCTTCTTTGCCAATGGCAGACGCTGTTTCAAAGGCTGAAAACAAAGAACAGGCCAACAGCAATGGACGCCAAAACGAGCTAAGTTTCATGACTTCTCCGGTGTTTGCTAAATGGTAACTGAACCGTGAGCACCATCCGCGGGCTTTAAATCGCTAGCTTACCTCTGGTAATTTTTGTCATTAACCAAAGACTATCACTGACTAAAAAGAAGCCAACCCGAATGCCCTTCAAGTTAAGCAAAACTTAATCCGATAAAGGGAAACGGTCTTTATCGGGGCAAAGGGGCAACATTTATGGTTTCAAAAATTCTCTTGGCGACACTGATTTTAGGTAGTTCTCAAGCCTTGATCACCTCGTGCAGTGCAGAAGGCCCGCAATACTCGAGCCGTGTCGCCAAAGGCACAAGCGATGCTGCGACCGCTGATAAAGGTGGCAAAGCCACGACCCCTGCGCAGGACGACTCTGGCGACGATGACAAGACCCCCACTCCAACCAGTGGCAGCGATACGACTGACAACGACGACACAGCGTCAGTGCCTAAACCCACTCCTACTCCTACTCCTACTCCTGTTCCAACACCAACACCGACCCCAACACCCACTCCCACTCCAACGCCCTCAACAGCCGCGGATGAGATAAAAAAGAAATGCACCCCAACTGTTGAATACGTAAATGACAACAGCGCCGGCGGCAGAAAATTCGCCCAGTACGTACCTGATGCGAAGCTTGCGATGATTCAAGCTGCGCAGTATGTTTGCTCGGTGCTCTATAAATCTGCGGCTGAAGTTCCTCCCGTCACCAAAGTGAAACTTTTCCTCGAAAATATGGACGGCGTGGCCTACGCGACCGGCGGCAACGGCAGCAAGGAATTGCACATCAGTACCAACTACATCAACGGCCTGAATGGCGACATCAAGCTTGAGATCGATGGCGTCCTCATCCACGAGAACACTCACATCTGGCAATGGTCAAGCAATGGCGTTGACGGCGGGTTTATCGAAGGGATCGCGGACTTTGTAAGAGCAGGCGGCGCATGGTACCCATCGGGTAGCCGTAACGGCAAAGGCGGAAAATACAACGATGCTTACACCACCAGCGCCTATTTCATCGGCTGGCTCAATTCTAAAT